>CAZYWQ010000038.1:0-12236 GCA_964651675.1 uncultured Candidatus Sumerlaeota bacterium
CGGTTAAAGTTCCGAGGGGAAATGTCAAATTTGAAATTGTTCCAAGAAGACACTCTACATTTGTGGGTCCGACAACCCTTCCTTTTTATATCTATGTTGATGATGAATTGGCAAAAACCCTTTACATTACCTGTAATATTTCTGTTTACCAAAAAGTTCCTGTTCTAACAAGGCAATTACAAAGAGGAGAAATAATTCAAGCATCCGATATCGAGCTTGTCGAAAAGGATTTGGCACTATTACCGAATAACATTTATCTTACAAAAGATGATATAATCGGGATGGTAGCATTACGCGATTTAATGGCGAATAATTGCCTGTTAAGAAATAACCTGAAAAAAGCAAAACTGATCAAAAGAAGAGAGCCTGTTCTGATTGTTATTGAAGGTGAGAATTTCAAAATCACAGCAAAAGGACTCTCATTGGAAGAAGGAGCGAAAGATGAGATTATAAGAGTGGTGAATACCTCATCGAATCGGGAAATCTTCGCTCAGGTAATCGATACCAATAAAGTAAAACCGATTTATTAGGAGTGGATTAAAATGAAAAAGAGAATATTAAAAAATTCCATACTCATCATAGTGTTAGTGTTTTGTTCGAATTGTGCCATGTTCCACAAAACATACAATAGCACAGTGAAAAGGGCTTTAGGAACCGAAAATGACGAACTCCGATACAACTATTTACAGAAAACTGAACATTCTGTTGAAGAAGTTAGATTAGGAAGAGGTGGATCGCTTTATCCTGGCGATACAAATACCTCAAATTTGTTTGTGGATAATAAAGCACGGTATCTCAACGACACCATCAAAATAAATATTGTTGAAACGGCTACTGCAGAAGGTTCAGCAAACACTGGTTTAGAGAAAAAATCCGAACTCAAGGCATCGGTTCCCGCCTTTTTTGGACTTGAAAACCACGCTCCAACTGATTGGAACTTAAGTAATCTTGCTCAATCATCGATGGAAAACAGTTTCGCCGGAAAGGGAGAGATTACTCGGAAGGGTAAGGTTACTGCCACAATTTCCGCAAGAGTAATCGATATTTATCCTAATGGCGATTTAATGGTTTTTGGCAAGCAGAAGATTCAGATTAATGCGGAAAAGCAATTAATATCTGTCAAAGGTATTGTCAGAACTTCTGATATCCAACCAGATAATTCGATCGACTCTACCCAGATTGCTAATGCTGAAATCGAATTCACTGGTAGAGGTGTGATGAACGACAAACAAAGACCTGGTATTGTAATGAGGGCATTGGATTGGCTTTGGCCCCTATGATTATTGTTAGGTATGATAATATGAGAAACTATATGGAGAAAGTTAATATGAAAATGAAAAAGTTGGCAATAACAGCTATTCTACTTTGTCTTATCAGTTTTTCCGTTTATGCTGTGAGAATCAAGGATATTGCTTCCATCCAGGGAATGAAAAAGAACCAGTTGATTGGATATGGACTTGTAGTTGGATTGCAGGGAAATGGTGATGATGATTCCATCTTTACTAATCAGAGTGTTCGATCAATGCTTCAAAGGATGGGCGTTAGCGTACCATCGGATGAAGATATTGAAATAAAAAATACTGCGGCTGTTATAGTAACAGCAACATTACCTCCATTTGCCAAAATTGGAAGTCAGATCGATGTAATTGTATCATCAATTGCTGATGCAGAAAGTCTTCAGGGAGGAACATTATTGGTTACTCCTTTACGGGCATTGAATGGTGAAGTCTATGGTATGGCTCAGGGTCCTATTTCTATTGGAGGTTTTAACATAGGCTCTGGAGGAGGTACTGGTGACAGAGTTTATCGAAATCATCCTACGGTTGGTCAAATTCCAGGTGGAGCAATTATCGAAAATGAGATTCCAGTCTCTTTTCTCGATACTGAGAATATTACTTTTTCTCTTTTCAATCCTGATTTTACGACGGCTTTAAGAGTGGCAAATTCAATCAATATTAATGAACAAGCTAACATTGCTATACCTATAGATGCTGGAACAATTGTTGTCGATATACCCAAAGAATATGAAGCAAACAAAGTAGCTTTCACTTCTAAACTTGAGAGTTTGAATGTCAATCCTGATTCAAGAGCGAAAGTCATTCTGGATGAGAGAACCGGGACAGTTGTTATGGGGAAAAATGTCAGGATATCCACCATTGCTATTGCACACGGGAATTTAACGATTCAAATCGATATGGAAACTCAGGTGGCTCAACCATTGCCTTTTTCGGAAGGTAAAACAACTGTCGTTGAACAAGCAGAGATAACTGTTTCCGAGGAGTCAAAACCATTATCGGTGGTTCCTGAAGGAGTGAGTATAAGTGAAATTGTAAGAGCCTTGAATGCTCTCGGTGCATCACCGAGAGACCTTATAGCTATATTTCAGGCTATAAAAGCCTCAGGTGCCCTTCAGGCTGATCTCGAAATAATTTAGCCGAAAGGTTCCTGAAGAAGAGGACAGATAATTATGACAGAATTGATGGGAATTTCAAGCGTAATACAAAAAGGATTGGTACAGAAGGATAATGTATCGAAGGCAGTTGAACTTGGTCAAGAGATTCAATCAGCAAATGATGAAGGTGATGATCTCAAATTAAAAGAGACATTAGCAGAATTCGAATCGGTTGTCATAAATATCATGATGGAATCGATGAGGAAGACAGTTCCTGAGTCTGAGATGTTCGATAATAGTAACTCATCAGGCAGAAACATATATTATAGCATGTTTGATATGGAAGTATCAAAATTAGCATCAAAAAGAGGTGGTTTTGGATTAGCAAATTTAATATACGAACAGATTAAGAGGAATGAAAATCAAGGTGCTCTGAACAAAGGCATTTAACGGTTACAATGAGTATGGTATCGAGTAACTAAGATAAATTTTTCTAAGCATTTATATATTGCGAGATACCTCAAGTGTAGCCTAAATAATGCCGATAAAATAGTAAAAAAATGTATTAAAGGAGTGCCCTGATATGAAGATTTCCCGGAAGAGTAGGATTGACAAAGGATCAAAAATAAAAGGAGTTGATGGAAAAAATAAAAAAGCCACTACACCAAAAGTCGAAAAAGCTCAGGAAAGCATTTCGGTAGAAATATCTGAAAATGTTAGAGAAGTATCACGAGCAAAGAAGATGTTATCCACAGTTCCTGATATGAGAGTGAATGTTGTTTCAGGTCTAAAAGGATCGGTCGGTGAAGGAACTTATCATAGAGAGAGTAAGAAAGTGGCGAAGAAATTAGTAGATGAATCGATTGAAATAGCAAAAAAGAAAAAAACTCGGAAAAGGTGATTCTTATGAATGAGACAGTTGCCAAGCTATTAGATATTTTAAAACAGCAGTATACTTACTACGAAACTTTGTTTGATTTGACTGTAGTTGAGAAGAAACTAATATTGTCATTGGATACAATAGGCTTGCTTTCTATAACTGAAGAGAAAGAACAAGTCGCTCAAAAACTACAGGTTCTTGAGTCTGATATGAACACATTAGTTAATGATATTAGTAAAATGCTTGGCTTGCCTTCTAAAGAAATTTCTTTGAAGGAAATCATTGAGTGTATAGATGATGAGAATAAGGAGGAATTAAGAAACATCAGGGAAAATCTCATATCAAAAGTCGAACTGATAAAGAAGATGAATAACGAGAATAATATCATTCTTGAAAAGAGTCTCGATTTCATAAACTTAGCAATGTCTCGCTTTAGAAATGCGCTCTGTAAAAATGTTGCTTATGGCAGGAGTGGAAAAAATGTTGAGAAAGTTGATAATGGAGCTCTTTTGACAAGAGAAGTCTAAGATTTAGTGATATTGTTGATTTTAGTAAGCAGATACAGGAGTTGGGAAAATGGGCATTCATAATTTATCGTTGATGGGAACACTAAGTATTGCTCAGTTAGCACTAAATGCACAACAAATCGGATTAAGAGTTACCGGACAAAATATAGCTAATATTAATACCCCAGGATATTCATTACAAACCACAGTACTCTCACCTTTAGGGAATTTTCTCGGTGTCAATGCTACAAATATCCTCAGGAGTAGTGATAGTATATTGTCGGGAAGAATCTATGAAGAGACATCTTCGGAATTTTTCCTTGATATGAAAAGTACGATGCTATCCCAGATCGAAGCTTTTATAAACGAATCGGAAGCAGAAGGGATTAATGGTGCATTAAATGAATTCTTCAATTCTCTTCAGGATTTATCACTCAGTGCAGATGGGACCGCAGAAAGACAGGGTGTACTTGGGAAAGCCAATATTTTGGTTAATGAGCTAAATAGAACCGCACAAGCTATTAAAGATATTCAATATTCGTCTAATAACAAGATCAAAGAAATGGTAACAGAAGTAAACAGTATTGCTCAAGAAATTGCCCGTTTAAATGTCGAAGCAGCAGCTGCTAATGCGATGAATCCAGGTGGTGGAAATACACTTCTTGACCAAAGAGATGAATTAGTCAGACAACTTTCAGAGCTAATGGATGTCAAAGTAATGTACGATTCCCAGGGGAATGTTTCAATTATGACACAAAGAAGTGGGTATACTCTGGTTTCTAACGATACTGCGTCAGAACTGACTCTCCAAACAAATGGGAATAATCATAATTATTACGATGTATGTATTGATATGGGTAATGGAGCTGTTTATAATATTATGAATGATATTAACGGTGGAGAATTAGGTGGATTGATTGCAGTCAGGGATGTAAGTTCGGAAAATGTTCTTGATAATCTCGATAGAATGACTGCGACTTTGATTAATGAATTTAATAAGATTCATAGAAGGGGATATGGATTAGACGGCTCAACAGATTTGAACTTCTTTGAGCCTTTGACTGCAAGAGGCACTTATGACACTAATAATGATGGTGATGCGAGTATTTCTGCCACGATACTTGATTATGATTCTATAACATACGACAATTATGTAATCGAGTTCGAAGATGTTCCTCCAATGACTTACAATATCTATAGAGAAGGAGATTTAACAACTCCCATCGCTTCAGGAGTATACAGTTCTGGCTCACCAATTCTCATAGAAGGATTATCAGTAACGATTTCTGATGGAGCAGGAGGAGGTCCTGCAGCAGGGGATAAGTTTTATGTAAGCACACGGGATAATGCGGCTTTGAATGTATCTTTAAATTCAGAGATTGAAGATGACTTAAACAAGATTGCAGCATCATCTTCACCGGATGAATTACCGGGGAATAATGAAATTGCTTTGGAATTGGCAAATTTGATTGATGCAAAACTTTTTCAGAATGGCAATTCAAACATTATCAATTATTATGGTGCGATTGTAAGTCAGGTAGGAAGTGAGATATACAATACGGATTTAACACTCGAAAGTCAGCATTCTGTTGTTGAACAGCTTACGACCCTTAAAGAGGAAATCAGTGGTGTCTCTCTGGACGAAGAAAGTATAAATCTGATGGCATATCAGAGAGCCTATGAAGCTTCTTCCAAAGTCATATCTGTTGTCGACGAAATGTTGGCAGAATTATTAAATATCATTTAAATATTAAATTTAATTAGGAAGTGAATAGATATGCGAGTTACAAACAGTATGATGTATCGGGTAGTGAATGAAAGTATTAGAAGAGCTACGCTCAAATTAGCCAAATCTCAGGAACAGGTTTCAACAGGGAAAAGAGTAAACAGACCGTCAGACGATCCTGTAGATGCAGGTGATATTGTATATTTGCGAACGGATATATCCAAACTCAACCAGTTTTTGAGAAATAATGACAGGGCAAATGCGATCCTTACGACTTCTGATTCTGCATTACAATCGATATCAGATATTCTCACAAGAGCAAAGTCACTTGCGGTTCAGGCAGCAAATGATGCCACTTTAAGTCAAGATGATAGAATGCAAATTGCTACCGAGCTTACTGGAGTATTAGAAGAATTCATTGATTTGGCAAATACCAAATACTCGGACCAATACATTTTTTCTGGTTATAAGGTAGGAACACAGACTTTAACTTCTCTCGATATACAAGCAACGCCCGGACCGGGTAATTCAGGAAATGCTGAAGTAACCAGTACTCGCATCGTGGATATCGGTCAATACACTTTTGATAACTATACAATTGAATTTACATCTCCACCAAATCCTCCAGAATATGTTGTTATAAACCAGAGTACAGGTGGAGTTGTTTCAACTGGTACCTATACATCTGGTGAGGAAATCACTTTTGATGGATTTGCTGTTACAATATCTGATTTATTAGGACCACCTCTAAATGGTGATGTATTTGAGGTAATAACCGATAATGTCGGTGAATACCAGGGTGATGCTAACGGATTACAAGTTGAAATCGATGACGGCTTAGTAGCGGATATTTCTCTTACTGGTGATAGGGTTTTTAAAGGCGAAGGCGGAGGAATAGATATAGCCCAGACCTTCGTTGATTTAATAAAGGCATTAAGAGCGGATGATACAGATGCAATAAATGATAGTTTAACAAATCTGGACACTTCTCAGGATCAAATACTCAATTATTTAGCAGTAATAGGAACAAGAAGCAATGAAGTGGATAACATATCTAATCGAATAACCGATTTAATCACTGTGCAGAAAACAGTCTTATCCAATATTGAAGATGCAGATTTAATCGAAGCAGCTTCTCAGCTTTCAAATGACCAGATTATTTTGCAGGCAACCTTACAAGTTAATGCTAATATCCTTAAGATATCTCTATTAAATTATCTTTAATGATGAATAAAAAATGTTGATGAATTGATATTAAAGGCATATAAAGAGGCATATAAACTATGACTAAATTAAGAAGTAGAGAAAAAGCTTATATGTTCATTGAACAGTATGAATCAGGAAAGGATGCCTCGATATGCTTATTTTATCAAGACGGATAGGTGAAAAAATAATAATCGGTGATTGTGTTGAAATAGCGGTGGTGGATATAAAAGGAACTCAGGTTAAGCTTGGTATTAAAGCACCATCTGAGATAAGAATACATAGGTATGAAATTTATCAAAAGATACAGGAAGAAAATATATTAGCGGCTCAGAGTGCTGTTCAACCGGAATTGTTGGACAAATTGAATATAAAAAAACAAAAAAAATAGTGGGTTATTTTTGGGACTAAAATGAAAAAGAAGAAAAATACGACTTCTGATGTGTCAATTGAAACAACAAGATTTGGGAAAATGAAACTTAATAAAAAAGATTTGATTCATTTTCCAGAGGGAATTTTTGGTTTCGAGAATATAAAAGAGTATGTTATCTTGGAACATTATAAAGAAGGTTCACCTTTTAAATGGTTGCAAGCAGTTAAAGAGCCATCTCTTGCCTTTATTATTGTGAATCCTGCTGATTTCAAGCCGGATTACGCTGTACAGTTGTGCGAAGATGACTGCAATTTCATAAAGTTAAAAAACATCGATGATTGTGCGCTGATGGTAATTATAACGATACCGATGGATAATCCTCAGAATCCGACGGCGAATTTTAAAGCACCTATTGTCGTTAATGCGTCGAGTCGACTCGGTAGACAAATAATTATCGATGATGACAACTATTTAATCAAACAACCACTTCTTTTTAACTAATCTATATTGTTCCGTCCTGACTTATATTATGATTAATTATCTATTTTCTCTGGATGATTTTTCTGATTTTTTTTGTAGTCTTTTAAGTCGTTTCTTTAATGATTCCAGATAGATGTGATATTTGTTTCCCCTGCTTAAATCGTATGAAGAAAAATTGTATATGACATCCAATTTCGTAATTGCTTTCTCCACTACTACAATCGCCTCCGTGAAATTTTTCTCTTTGTGTTCGTAATATTTTGCTAACTCTTCGAAATGAAAAACTGTCTTAACCTCGAAATTGTCTATCAGTTCAGACCATATATTAGTCGCCTTCTGATAGTCATTCAGCTTTTTATAAAGCATAGAGAGTTTGTTTCTAATATGATAATCTAATTCTTCCGATTGATTTAGTTTTAATGCCTTCAGATACAGTTCTATCGCCTTATCATACAACATATCTTTTTGATAAATAATCGCAAGACTATAAAGATCAATTGGCGCAGTTACATCAAGACAATCTGGATTATCATAGATATTGTGAGCCAATATGGTCAGTGCTGCCAATGAAAGAATATCCTGCTGATTATGATTGAATACATTAACCATTCTTTCTCGCCGAATTCCCCGAACAAAATCAAAATAAACATACGGAATAAGTTCCGAAGGAATATCATCTTTCCTTTGAACATCAAGGATGTTGGATTCGATATTCTGCAAACTGCAATCGCCTAATCTCCGCTTCCAGAGCCTTCTTGCTATAAATAATATGTCTATATTAGGTATCTCAAGATTAATAGGTGATCTATTATAGATAAATCGAGATTTCAACAATGGAATATCATAACACTTACCATTGAATGTGACAAATGCTTCAAATCTATTTATCAGGTCTTTCAGTGCTTGAAGCATTACAGGTTCATAATGATAGTCTTCCATAAAATATTGTTCGATTATGAAAGAGTTATCCTCAAAATATCCGCAACCTACCATAAATGCGTAAGTACCAGTTCCACCGGCTAAACCTGTCGTTTCAGTGTCCAGATAAAGTAATTTGTTAGGATTAATTTCATTCAGATCTGCACTTCGATTTATTGATGAAAGAGTTTTTGAGTTTAGTTGTTGATGTCGACAAAGACATTTCTGCAAGAGATGACGATCAGTGTCTGAAATAGGAATTATTGTCTTCTTGAGGAAATACTGTCCTGATGCGGATTTTACGATTTGCCCTTCAATTAGGTCAGTAATCAGAATTTTTTTCTCATTTTTCTTTTTTTTGAAATAATCGGATCCCCTGAAAACCTTGTCTTTCAGTTTCTGCGATAATAAAGCCTTTACTTTATCAGAATTATTTATATTATTTTGTGACAAATTAGGAATCTTTCTTATTCTTTTAAGCTATTCAATATATTTTCCAAGTCCGATCTATATTTTTCCATATCTTCTTTATTCGCATCGGGATTAATTTTAATCGGTTCCGACCAATTTATATAAACGGTTGAGAAGGGAAGAGGAACTTCGCTTTTATCCCACGATTTTTTAAAAATAATTCTTTTGTTATATTTTACTGCAAGAGGAATAATAGTCGCCTTAATCTTTTTTGCCAACAAGATTACTCCTGGTTTAACAATATGATAAGGACCTCGTGGACCATCCACTGCTATTGCGGTATTACTGCCTTTCTTCATATTATTCATAAGATTGAGGAGACCTTGCAGACCACCTCTGGAACTGGATCCACGGACTGCCAGATACCCAAACTTATTCAGCACTCTTGTCATCAGCTCACCATCACGACTTCTGCTTGTCATTATGCTTATATTCTTTTTCTTCTTATCATTGAGACCTAAACAGGGCATCATAAACATATCTCCGTGCCAGAAAACAAAAATGATTGGTGTTTGTTTATCATAATCGGATAAGAATGAAGGATAATTTACCATTTTTATTTTAAGAGTTTTATAAATGGCTATTATTCCATATTTGATTAGAGTTGGTAAGAAAATAAGTTTGATATTTTCTATGAGTTTACTTTTTTTAGCCATAATATTGAAAGTATATATATAGGTTTTTAGTCGAAGTTTCCTTGTGGGAAGTGGGAATTATTACTTTTTAGTTTCTCCATTAATCACGCTGAGAACGGCTTTTGCAGCGTTCTTAGATGCACCTGGTTCACCAATCTTTTCTCTCACTTTTGCCAGTTCGAATTTTATATTTTCCAATTCTTCGGGATCGCTAAGAATTTTTAAAACTCGTTTTGCGATTAAGGTCGGCTTAGCATCATTTTGTATGAACTCAGGAACAATAAGGTCTCCCGCAATGATGTTTACAAGTCCGATATAAGGAAGAGTCACAAGATTCTTCGCAATTAACCAGGTTAGATAAGCTACTTTGTAAATAACAACCATCGGTGTTTTTAGAAATGCACTTTCAAGGGTTGCTGTTCCAGAAGCAACTAAAGCAAAATCGAGTATGCTTCTAACATTATATCTAAATTCATTAACCACCTTAATCTCAAGGCTTGTATTCTGCAGATGCAATTCGATAGTTTCGGGAGGAATAGTGGAGGCACGCGGTAAGACAAATTGTACATCTGGTTTTTTCTTTTTGATAAGTTCAGCAGATGCAATCATAATTGGCAGGATTCTCTCAACTTCTCCTTTTCTACTTCCTGGTAATAAACCTATAATTAATTTATTTGGATCAAGATCAAATTTATTGCATACAACCTCTTTTGTCATTGTTAACTTGATAACATCGAGTAGAGGATGACCTACATATTCAATATCAAGTCCTGTGCCTTCATAGTGTTTCACTTCAAATGGTAAGACAACAAGCATTTTAGATACGAGCTTTGCGATTTCTTTTCGTCTGCCTCTTCTCCAAGCCCAGATTTGAGGAGAGACATAATAGATTATGGGAATGTTAAGTTTTTTGGCTTCTCTGGCAACCTTCAAATTGAATTCAGGATAATCTATGAGAATAATGGCTGAATAATCACCACTCCTTAGTTCTTCAACGACTTTTTTAAAAAGTTTACTGAACTTAGATAAATTTTTTATTATTTCCCAGAAACCGATAATAGCGTAATCTTCGATGATATTGACCAAAAGCGATACACCTGCGGATTCGAGTTGTGGACCACCAAGACCTTTGAATTCGATACTTGAATCCATTTTTCGGATAGCTCTAACGAGATTCGCACCGTGTAAGTCACCCGAATTTTCGCCTGCTATTATAAAAATTCGCTTAGACGACATACTGCCCTTTCCTGACTAATTCGGTTATTTCCAGTGCCAATTCTAAGGCATCTCTCGCATGTTCACCAGTAACCATTGGCTCATTGCCTTTTCTAACACAATCGATAAAGTGTTGGAGTTCTAACTTTAAAGGTTCTTCTTTTTTAACTCTGACCTTTCTTCTTTCAATAGCAATGGTGATTCCATCTTTACGGCGTTTCTTAAGAGGTTTCTTTCGATAGACTTCCATTTCTTGATTAATGTAGTTAAGCGAAATATAAGCATCTGGTTGGAAAATTCTTATCTTACGCATTTTTTCAGGATAGATTCGACTCGCAGTAATGTTTGCTATACACCCGTTTTCAAATTTGATACGGGCATTTGCAAGGTCTTCCCATTTTGAAAACACAGCAACTCCTACTGCCTCGATACTTTTAATTTTCGAGTTAACTAATTGTAATATAATATCTAAATCATGAATCATATTATCGAGGATGACACCGATATCTTTGACTCGAGGATCATACGAACCAAGTCTATGTGATTCGATGAATTTCGGTTCGGTAACAATTGTTTTCATTTTTATTACGGCAGTATTGAATCTTTCGATATGACCAACCTGTAGAATGGTTTTTTTCTTCCGAGCAATATCAACAAGTTTCTGGGCTTGTTCAACAGAAGATGTTATCGGTTTTTCAATTAATGAATGGATATTGTTTTCTAAAAAGAACTTTCCAATTTCGAAATGGTTTTTTGTGGGAACAGCAATACTTACAGCGTCTATTTTACCTAATAGATCTTTGTATTTTGTATAGGATTTTGTCTTATTAGCCCTGGCAATTTTTTTCGCTAACTTAGATTCTGTATCCACAACGCCTACAAGTTCAACATTATTGAGTTCGTTAAAGATTCGGGCATGATTATGACCAAGATGCCCGACTCCTATTACTCCTACTTTGATCTTGTCCATATTTTCCCTCATTAATAAATTATACTAATACTGATGCGGCAATTGTCTTTGTTATTCCAGATTACCTAATAGAAGCATAGCATATCCGTAGATTTTTGTATTTCGTATGACAACCGGAATTTTGACCCTTTCATTTGATTGATGCTCAAGTGTTTCCTCTCCAGGTAAAATTGGACCAAAGCTAACAGCGTTCGAAAATGCTTTGGCATAAGTGGTTCCTCCGATAGCTTTCAACTCTGGTTCAAGCTTTGTTACTTCTTTATATGATTTCTGGAGAGAGGATATATATTTTTTGTTTTCTTCATAGTCTACATAAAGGGCTTTGGAGCCAACATTTGTTTTTTCATTTTTGATTTCTAATTTGTTCTTTTTATTAAAATCGCCGACTATTTTAGTTACTAATTCTGTCACTAAAGGAGGTTCCATTCCAAGTGTGTTTCTAATATTTATTGTTGCCTCTATAAGGC
>CAZYWQ010000039.1:0-12234 GCA_964651675.1 uncultured Candidatus Sumerlaeota bacterium
ATCCCTGGGATTATGGGCGTTATGATGTTTACTCGTTTTACTGATAAGTTTGCCTGGCTAAGTCGATATCCACTTGCTTATGTTATTGGTACAACGGTAGGTTATGCTGCACCTAATCAAATCAGGGCAAGGATATTGAAACATGTTGGGGCTGTGATACAACCTGTTATTGATTTGAAGGCGACTGGTGCTTTTTGGAATTATATTGAATGGGAGGCTTTAGTAACGATTGTTGGTGTTGTTTGTGTTTTGTTTTATTTCTTTTTCTCCATTGAGCGCAAGGGACCTTTGAAATCTATCTCTTATACAGGAATTATTTATTTGATGATATATTTTGGTGCATCTTTCGGCTATACAATGATGGGCAGAATCTCGTTATTAATAGGTAGGATTAATTTCTTAATTATTGATTTTGGAGGTTCTATTAAGAGTTTGTTAGGTTCCGGACCGTAAGTTTATATGTAAGGGGAATTATATATAATTGATCTTTTCTGGCTAAGTTGAGCTTTTGGAAGTAGTGTTGTGATACGAACTTTAGTTCGCAGAAATAAGGGGAAATAAAATTCTACACTTCTAAAGATTATAAATACCATTTATAATAGGTACAAAATCAGTTGAGGTGAACTGTGTGTAAGAAGAAGAGATTTTGATTGATTTGGCATAGATAAAATTAGTATAAAAGAATTACTTCCTCTATGAATGAGTTAGGTGAAATTGAATTAATAATAGATGAAAGAAGAATTTTATGGTTTATTCAATTAATTGTAGCAACTGTAAGAAAAATACAAAGGCAGCAAATATAGTTGATTTGATAGTTAACCATACGGAAACAATTGGAAAAATCAAATGCACCGCTTGTGGTTCTTTAAACGCATCGATTTATAAAGAAAGCAATTTGCAAGAAAAAGGTGAAACATGGATAAGATACATTAGGAGTTTAATACCAATTAAGACTAATTGTGATACCTATACTCCGTATGTTTTTTTAACTTCTCAAACAGAAAATGGGGAAATTGATGGAATTCATTTTAATTATTACAAAGATACACGAAAATATGGTGGCAAATTGAAACATGGTCACGGACCGGGTGGCTCTCCGGTTTTCAGTAAAGATGATTTCTTTCAACTTATTAAAAAATTAATCTCTTATGGTTGTTTTAATAAACAAAATTTTTTAGATTTCATTAAAGGGATATGAGATTGTCAACTTAACTTCGCCTACCATGAATTTTAATATAATTTGAGAGTGTTGAAAAAAAGGAGTAAAAATGGAAAAAGAAAAAAATACCATTAAAGAATTAAAAAAATTTAGAATAGATTGTATGTATGGGAAGAAAAAGCATTATAATGCAAGAGATAGATATGCAACTTACAATAGAAATATGGGGATTGTTATAGTTGTTTTAAGTGCAATTATGGGAACTTCTGTTTATTTTGCTTTGTCAAAGAGTAACATCCTATTAGCAAAAATTATTGTCACTATTTTTACATTGCTCAACGCCATTCTTGTAGCATTACAGCCATACTTAAAGTTTGAAAAAAGAGCATTAAGGCATAAAATTACAGCTGATAGATACTTATGCTTAATGAAGAAAGCACAGAGGTTACTTGCTTATTATGAAGATGACAATAAAACATTAGAGGAGGTTCAGAATGAACTTGATAGATTGTATAAAAAAGTAGAGGATATTCGAAAAGATGAACCAGAGCCTTCTCAAAAAGATTACCAAAAAGCAAGAGATGGAGTTAATAATGGCGAGGAATTATACTCTGAAATGGAGATAGATTTATGATTTTATCTCCTCAAGAGAAAGCGAAACAAAGCATTCTTAAGGAATTTGAAAAATTCCGCTCGAAAATAGAACCTACAGAAAAGGAGAAAAGTGCTATTTCAGCAAGTAATAATAGAATGCGGAGAATTCTGAAGAATTCTACTGAAATCAGTGTAATAGATAGTTTTTTAACGGGTTCTTACGCTCGTCAAACTATGATAAGACCACTAAAGGATGTTGATTTTTTTGTACAAATGAATTACGGAGCACATAAGAATGATAATTCAATGCAGCTTCTCCGTAAAGTTCGTAGAGTTTTATCCAAAGCGTACCCTTTTACTCAAATAACAATAACTCGCCCTTGTATTAAGGTTCAATTTAATTATTGTCATTTTGAAATAGTGCCTGCTTTTGCTTTTGAAGGGAATGAGAATTTATTTGAGATACCTGCCAATGATGGAATTGGATGGCAAAAAACTTATCCGAAAATACCAGACGAATGGATGACTCAAGAAAACAAAAAGTCAGAAGGTCTCTTTATACCAACAATAAAAATACTTAAACGGTGGCGAGATATTCATTGTCGCAAATTACGCTCTTTTCATCTTGAAATGCTTACCGGAATGGCTTTTGATTATTACAAAGTTGAGAATTATGCAGATGGCATTTGGGCGTTCTTCGCAAGAACTAGTTATCTATTTGACTTAAATATAAATTATCCATTTGTTCAAGAGCCAGGTAGATATAATGTTTATGTTGATCAGTATCTATTTGATAATCATTTTTTATTAGCAAAGGTTAAGCAAAAAATTAAAGTGCACTTTGCATTTGCTAATAAAGCGATTAATTATATGCTGAGAGGACAGATTAGTTCTGCCAAGTATATGTGGAGAAAAATATTGTGTAGAGGTTCCTAGAAAATAGAGACTTTTCTGATTTTTAAAGTTAAAAAACGCGAATGTGAGATTAACCACATGGTTTATAGACCTTAGAACCTTACATACAATTTAGAAAGAATAATAAGTCTGGTGTTTCATATTATTTCTAATCGAATAAATCCCATTTGTTTGAGAATGCGTATTCTGCTGCTGCGCCAAATGTCGCATATCCACTGTCTAAAAAGTCTGTTGTGTTGTTGATTGTAACTGTATGATTGACTATATCTACACTGCATACTTCCGACATAAATTCAAAGTCTCCTGTCGATGGATTTCTTTTTACTATTTTCATATTGATCTCATTTGCTACTTCACTATCAAGTGTGACACAATCAGTGGTATTTGGATCGGAGGTTGGAATGTATTGAACTGTTATATTGACTTCTGCTGTCGATGGGAAACTGGTTGGGGAACATTCAATTGTGTATATTGCTCCACTTTGTGTTGGGAATCCTATCCGTTCGGTCAATTCAGCTTGTCTTATCGTCAATGTATATCCTGTTCCGGAATATTCATAATTCGGGAATTCTATTCTGTGCTTTTTGTATAGTCCAGATCCGGTTTGTTGCGGTTGAAGGATGGGATCATCTTCGGCTACAAATTTCCCGGATGTTTCTTGTATCGTAATACTATCTTCATCTACTAATACAATTGGGATTGTGCCGAATGTCCCGTTTTCCAAAGAGCCATTTGGATTCAGTGAACTCATCTCAACACTGACTGTGTGATTTACGGTATCTATAGTATGTGGAACATTAACCAGAACAAAATTAAATACGCCCGTGGGATTCTCTACAAGTTGGTGTACTTTCATACATTTATCAATGAATCCTGCGTCATAATCGACTGATTCAGGTAAGTATTCGAGTGTTAAGGTGGCTGGATACTGGGAACTAAATGTTGCACCTGATGGAGATGATGTAAGTTTGATTGTGGAGAAATTGTCTTCATAATCTTCCGGGAAAGAGAGGTTAAATGTGTAGTCTGAAGGCAAAGCATTAGTCGGAATATTTAGTTCGTGTTTCCTGTATGTAGCATCTGATGAGTCCTGGACGCCAATTGAACCTCCACTTTGTCCAATAAGTTGGTCGGAATCCGGAATAAAAACATACTTTATATCTATACCCGCATCATTTGACTTTCGTGTACCTGAATCTGTCGCTGTGAGATCTGTCCGTTTTGAATGTATTGTCGTATTGGCAATATCAGCATCCACATCGATTGATGAAGTAGTTCCTGCAATAGTGAAAGTTGGAGATGCTCCAAGTTCCAAAACCACTTCTGTTGGATATTTGGTGTTTTCATATCCATTGAATCCTGTGCTACCAAGGCTGTCACTAATATTGGGTAAATAAAAATCGCTTTGTGATAGAGTATCGGCATTGACCCTCTGGTCAAATTCTAATATTAGCTTGTCTCCTGAATCCACAGAAGTGTTTTTATTTTCGTCTATATAGAAAGCGTGTTGTATTTCTGGACCAATGGGAAGTTCTGTATTGAGATAGCTCGGAGTACCGCTATCTTCAGTGTTTTTGGCAGGTTTTGAACCTGATGTGTCATTTCCAAAATAGAGATAAGGATCGATGAAGGCATAAGAAGTTATTTTATAAGTCGATGACAAGTGTCCTATTTCTAAAATGCCGTTTGGATTGGTTATGTTCAGGATTTTATTTCCCACATAGGCGTTTTCTCCAAAGGTTAGTATTCGGTTTACTTTGTTTGCATCGACGAAATCGTTGAAGTTTGTCAGAACTTGTGGATCTGTCGGATCTGAAATGTCTATTACATATACGCCACCATCTAACATTGCAAGATAAGCATAATTTCCTGATATATCGATGTCTTCGACTGAATATGGTGGTAAGTATTGTCCATCTACATATGGTGAAGAGGGATTTGAGATGTTGACAACCTGTAATCCATTGCTTTTACAAGCCAAAAAGGCATAAGATCCGAGAACTTTTACATCGAAAGGTTCACCTGAAAGTGGTTGATTTCCTATTAATGATGGTGTTGTCGAAGATATATCGTATACTCTCAAACCAAAAGAGGCATCAGCAACATAAGCGTATGTACTCTGAATGGCTATTCTTCTTAAGGAAGTGGCTTCATCATTTAGTCCTACATATATGGGATTAAAATTGTTAGATATATCAACTTTAATAAAATTACCTGAATCGGTGGCTATGAAAGCATAGTTTCCATCTATGGCAACTCCCCAGGATTTATTATTGAGTGGATAATAACCAACGCCTAAAAGATTCGCTGGATCTGATGTGTCAAATATGTTTAATCCTTCACCATTGACTGTGCATAGGCTGTAGCCTGCAACTGCGATGTCTTCTGTATCAATGAGTGAGAAAACATATTTTGCTTCTTCTGAGACTGATGGTGTGGATGTTGCATTGACGATTCGCAAACCTCCTTCTAATGTTGAGACATATAAATAGGAATTGTTGAAGTTAATTCGTGTGGATTCTCCATTTAGTGGAAGTGAATTTTCGATAAATGGATTTGTTAATGTGCTTTTGTTAACGACTTTTATTCCATTCTCTCCATCCGTTATGTAGGCATAGTTGCCAATTACGGTTATATCTCCCGACTGATTAAATCCATCTGTAGAGCCAAGATTAGATGGCATAAGTGGATTTGTGATGTTTACTATCCTTAATCCTGTATCGTTTGTGACGAATGCGTAAGCATAACTTCCAGGAGTCGTGATGTATATTCCTGTCGGATTACCATCTAATGGATGAGAATATTCTAAAGATGGTGATGTGGGTGTTGAAACATCTATGATTCTAAGAGATGCTGCGGTTGAATCATAGTCTGCTACAAATACATAATAATTATTATATGCGATTCCTTTGGCAGTAGTTGCTACTGTATCTGATGATACAACGCTTGGAGTTGTCGGTACTGAAATATTAACTATATTAAGAAGTCCATTTAAGGTGCTATCATTTGAGGTAATATATGCATAGCTTCCGGCTATTGCAATATCGTAACAATCCCCTTGAATTGGCGTTGAGCTTTCGATGTAAGGATTATAGCTATCTGTAATATTAATGATGTCCAGTCCGTCTGTACCGATTACATAAGCATAATTTCCACTCACGATGAGTTCTGTTGCTGATGAATTATTCAGTGACAAAATACCTAAAAGATAGATATCTGATTTGTCAGAAACATCAATAATCTTGAATGTGTCTTCTTCAATAACATAGGAATTATTGGCAATTGTGAAAGCTGCTGTTGTTTCCTTACTATTTGTCTTTATGAAAGCTGATGGTTTCGATGGTATTGAGAATAAAAGATTGGATATTAAGAAAATGAGAATAATCAAAAATGTCAAATATGCTTGATTGGATTTATATTTCATAATAATCCCCTTCTTTCTCCCAAATAATATTAATATTAAAAATCCCTGTTATTAATGTATCACGGTAAAATGTGTCAATCAAGTAAAAATATATTAATGGTTTACGAGTTATAGGACATTTCAAAAATTTGTTGACTTTATAAACTGTAATCACATAGATAAATAATTCACCTTATTTGAAAAATGATTGAAAATAATATAATAAAATAAAAGAGAGGTGACAAAATGGACGAAAAGAAAATCCTTTTATCAGAAAAGGAAATGCCAACACAATGGTATAACCTTCAAGCTGATTTACCAAAACCGCTTGATCCACCTATTCATCCTGGTACAAAACAACCGATTACGCCTGATATGCTTGCTCCGATTTTTCCTATGGAATTGATCAAACAGGAGGTGAGTGCCGAAAGATGGATAGATATACCGGAAGAAGTGCAGGAAATTTATAAGATTTGGAGACCAAGTCCTCTTACCAGGGCTGATAGACTTGAGAAATTCCTCGATACTCCTGCTAAAATCTATTTTAAGAATGAATCGTTGAGTCCTCCTGGTAGTCATAAACCGAATACTGCAGTTGCTCAAGCTTATTATAACAAGAAGGAAGGTGTTAAAAGGTTAGTTACTGAGACAGGTGCTGGTCAGTGGGGGAGTGCATTGTCATTTGCTTGTAAGTATTTCGGTCTCGGATGTTTGGTTTTTATGGTTAGGATTAGTTATGACCAGAAACCATATAGGCGTTCTTTGATGCAGGTATGGGGATCTGAAGTGTTCGCAAGTCCAAGTAATCAAACAGAGTTTGGTAAAAAAGTCCTTGCTGAAAATCCAGATTCTCTTGGAAGTCTTGGGATTGCGATTAGTGAGGCTATCGAAGTGGCGGCTAAAAATGATGATACTAAATATGCTCTTGGAAGTGTTTTGAATCATGTTCTTTTGCATCAGACTGTAACGGGATTGGAAACGAAGAAACAGTTCGAAAAAATCGATGAATATCCTGATATATTGGTTGGATGTACTGGTGGGGGAAGTAATTATGCTGGATTGATGTTACCTTATATGCCAGATAAACTAAGTGGTAAAAAGATTCGGATGATTGCTGTTGAACCAGCGGCTTGTCCGACTTTTACAAAGGGTAAATTCGCCTATGATTTTGGAGATACAGCAGGCCAAACACCATTGTTGAAGATGTATACACTCGGTAGTACATTTGTGCCACCTGGAATACATGCAGGTGGATTAAGATACCACGGTATGGCTCCATTATTGAGTGCTGCTATGGATCAAGGGTGGCTGGAAGTAGCTGCTCCGCATCAGAATCCTGTTTTTGAATCAGCAATAATCTGGGCGCAGACTGAAGGCATAGTTCCTGCTCCTGAAACAGCTCATGCGGTTCGTGTTGTTATCGATGAAGCGATTAAATGTAAAGAGAGTGGTGAGAAAAAGACTATTGTGATTCTATTTAGCGGACATGGACACTTTGATTTATCTGCTTATGATGCTTATCTTGCGAAAAAATTGGAAGATTATGAGTATCCAATTGAGAAAGTCGAAGAGGCAATGAAACATATTCCTCAAGTTTAATAAATTAAATAAAAAGAATAAAAAGGGGACAGACAAATACCGCCTGTCCCCTTTTTTAATAATGTCGCGTTACGGTTTTTTGAAATTTTTCTTTATGTGTTATTCGGAACTTTTGGGACTTTCGGTTTTTTCTTCTATAGATGCTGCCGCTTCTTCTCTTTTACATAGGTGAAGTCCTATGCTTATTAGAAGAAGGGTTTGTCCAAATTGATGGAATGCATCTGGCGATAAATGCAGTTCGGTAATCCCTTTCGTTTGACTAAAACCAGAGACCTTGAATACTATTGCTAATAATACGAAGATGATTCCTAAGATGAAAAAGAAGTGTGCTATCCCCTTCATTTTTTTCGTCCTCCTATATATAATTTTTTATTAATCGGATTTTTCATTCGATAAATAAATGTATGAAGATTTATATAATAGAACGGTGGATATATTTCCAGAACTTTTTTTGTGTGTTTTTTTAGTGAAATAAATTATGTTGAAATTTGTTTCATTATTGAGTAGTAATCCGATTATAAAAGATTGTGTGATGTGCTATGGGAAGATTTTCTAAGTTAGAAATAGATGATGATAAATTAGGTAAGAAAAAACCTGGTAAAGAAGAGGCTGACCTTACTTACGACCAGGAACATTATATCAATTTGGGTCATCAATCCTTCTATACCGGAGAATACGATTCTGCTTTGAGACTCTATTCAAGAGCTTTACCTCTCGATAAAACTCGTATCGATCCCTATTTGTTTCAGATTGAGACTCTCATTGCACTGGGACAACATAAAGAGGCGGATTTATGGCGTACTAATGCTTTGAAAGTGTTTCCTAATAATTCGGATTTTTTTGCTTTAAAGGCATTGGCAATTGCGAGGACGGGTAGTATAAAACGCGCTATTTTTAATTCTGATTCGGCTATGGTAAAAGGAGTGAGTTGTTATTCCTGGTTGGCTCGGGGAGAGATTTTACTTCTGGGGAAAAATCCGAATGCTCATTATTGCCTCGAGAGAGCGGTCTCGTTTAATAATGATGATTGGCATATTAAATATAAAGTGGCAAATATTTATATTAGAAATAAAAAATATACTCGTGCTATTCCATATTTGAGAAGATGTATGGAAGCGGAACCTACTAATCATTATCTGTGGTATTTACTTGCTTTCTGTTATTTTTATTTGGGTTTGTATCCTAAAATGGATGAAGCATTGAAAAAGGCATTGGAACTTCAGCCAAATTGTAAAAAGGCAAATGACTTGCTAATTAAATATAAAAACACTCCTTCATTTTTTAAATTTTTAAGGAGAATTCTTAGAAAATCTTAATACTGCCTTTCTCTTATAATCCACCAAAATCGTCAAAATACCATCGTATAATCGTCATTAAAGTGTCAATTTTTTGTTGATTTTTGGTTAATTAATTGAATTCACTAAATTTGTAATATATTGATATTAGATGTATTATGGCATTTATAAGTTTCCATTAAATTAAGGAATAGATATTGCTTAATTTATACTCATTGTAGTTGTAATGATAAAGGATAATAGGAGGAACAAGGATGTTAGACGAGTATATCAAATTGCAGGTTTACACGATGTTTCGCTGGTGTCGAATGTATAAGAAGACATGGAAGGATTGGGTAGAATTAGAATCTTCAAAATTTAGAAGGAAACATCTTGAGATGTTGCTTTACCCAAAGGGAGTGAAGTAGATTCATTAGTTTTTTTGTTGGTATTTGGTAAAATAAAAGTTAATTAGAAAAGAGTAATGGTTTGTCCAATATTTTAGATATTGGACTTTATTTTTTATTAGTCTTAAATTTCCTGCCTAAGGTAAATCAGGTCTGTCAAATTTCTCGATTATTACTTCATCTAAGCCTACAGAGCCATTCGGATCATCGTCGGTAAAGAAGTTTAACATATCAAAGCTGAAAACTAAATGAGGATAACTCGATCCAATTGCACTTTGCGGTGGATCGATATATACTTCGTAGGTTTTTCCATTTATGTCTGCGATAGCTTCTGAACCGGTAACTGATGATATGCTTGTTATAGTATCAATTTGTCCGTTTTCAGCAGATATCCTTAATCGATATGTTGGTGTTTGGTCTAATAGAGGAGTGAAGTTTTTAACGGTAAATCTAATTCTGTATAGTTTATTAGCTTCGATAATCACTTCGAATGGGCTAAAGTAATAGCCAAAGGTATTTGTATTATCTTGAGCTGTTAAGACAATGGATGAATTTGTTTGATCCCAGGAAGGGATAGGTGCAGTAAAGGGTGACTGGGAGTAAAATACCCAGCCTTCATCACTGGTATCAAAGGTATATCTTTTAACTTCTTCAAAATTGGTCAATTCACTCGGTTCGATGCCAGTTATATCTATTCGGTTAAGGAAGATGGTGCCGTTTGTACTATCATCGGATAGGAAATTGTACATTTCGAAAGCTGTTACCAGATAATTCAAGTTTGGATCAGCACTATAGCTGTGGTTCATTAGAGAGAAGTAAAATTCATAGTCTTTTCCTGATGGAGTTGGAGATGATTCGGAGCCAGTTATACTATTGTAGGCGACAATACCATTAAGTTGTCCATCTGCACAACCCCAACGAAGTCGTGTTTGTGGCACTTGATCTTGGTACTGAATATTTGTGCTGATGTTGAATGAAGCCCTGTACATTAATCCTTCTTTTAACGGTATTGCATCGTCAGCACCATAATTAAAAGCACTTTGCCAGATGCCAAAATTGTCGACATTATTATTTGCTGTTATGGCTAAAGCTCCATTTCCGACACTGAAACTTGTTGGTGATAATACTTGAGGATAGGTTATGGTATACCAGCCTTCACTTCCTGTATCGAAAGAGAACATTTTGTTGTAGAGAACTTCGACATTAACTAATATTGTGTCACCGAACCATTCAATGTATTCTTCGACCATTCTCCAATCAGTTGTATAATTTCCTTCTTGGTCAGGAATGTTAAATGGGAAAGTGAATGTAACTTCTTCTCCTGGTTCGATATCATTGGGCAATGCTACTCTTGCTGGACCGAATGGGTCTGAATCACCATAAGCACCTAATTTATAAGCCTCCGAGCTGCTCCAGGTTGTTGTTCCTGTATTTTTGAATGTTGCTGATACATTAAAAGAGTCGTTGGCTAATACTTTATCGGGGATTGTATGAGAGATTAACTCAGCGTCATTAACATCAGCGAATCTTCTTTGTATGTATTCGTTTAAATCCTCAACCTGAGAGGTCGAGGGAATACCATATTCATAAATGCTGAGGTCATATTCGTGAGTTATTTCGAGTAAATCTTCCATCTCATCGTAACTGAAGTAGTCATCAACGACGATTTCGATATGGCTGTTTGCTCTAACATCATTTAGTCGTAATGCTTCTGATGAAGAAGGGTAATCATCAGCAATAATATTAACATCTATTGCTCTTCCTATATCATTTAATTCGTCTATGTCATCATTGTCTGGATAAGTATCTCCATAAATTTCGAGCTTATGTCTACTGTCTAATTCTTTTAGAATGTCTGATTTATCATCATTGGGCCAATTGTAATTTGTGATGTATAGTATTATGTCATCGTCAAATTCGTTGAGTATATAGTCCACTTCCCATTCAGAAGGATAGTAATAAATATCATTTTGCAGATTGTGACTTTCATCTATCTCGTTAATGAGTGATAAATCAACTGTTGATGGAACAGAATCATCAAACATTAACAAATCAATATCTCTATTGATGTCGTTAAGTTCTTCAACATAATAGTATGTTGGGGGGTAACCGTCAAGATTGAGTCTGATATCGTGATGTCCATCAAGGTCATTTAAATTATCTGTGTCAGTGTCATCAGGATAATAAGATGAACTGACAACCATTTCGATTCCTCGATCGAGATCATTTAAATCGTCGACCTCGTCATCATCTGGATAATATAGATTTAAAATGAATATTGAAAAGTCCGAATTCAAATCATTGAGATCATCGATTTCAGATGATGATGGATAACCGATAGAACTACTGGAACTTTCACTGCGGAATAATAATCTTCCTCCCTGACTAATACGGTTGAAGTTGTCGACTTCGCTACTTGATGGATAGTCATCTAAGAAGAAGTTTAATCTTATTCTGTCGTCAAGATCATCGAGTCTATCAGCTTCTGATGATGATGGGAATTCAAAGTAGATATATAGCGACACAATATCACCATCGACATATATATCTTCTGGTTCATAGAGATCTTTGACAAACTCAATCATCGTATTATCCTTAGTCATATCGGGCGAATTACCAGCTAAGGATATTGAAAAGGATGATATAAATATTAAGCTTATTATTAGTAGTTTTTTCATATTAAACCAACCTAATAAATTATTTTCTGTATTTATACTACAATCAATACTAATAAATGTGTCAAGAGAATTTCGGTTCTTAATTATTTAGACTCTTGATGGTCGAAATTATTCTATGTGTTGAGTCGAAACTTTAAAAAAATACATTGACAATTAAGATTGTTTTAAACACAAATATATATATTTCTATGGGGGAGAATAGCGG
>CAZYWQ010000040.1:0-3925 GCA_964651675.1 uncultured Candidatus Sumerlaeota bacterium
TATACACATGTTCTTGGAGCGCCTGATTTGTATGATTATGACGCTGGTTATGCAACTGCTTTAGATGATAACGAATATCCTGTTTCTGTCTGGTGTTTAATGGCAATAGGTTGTTATGGTATGTCTTCCAGTGGTGTTCAGGGAGCGACACCAACACATATGTGTGGTTTTATGAAATATTATTATATGGGTTGGCTTACACCTACTGAAATTACTGAAGATGGTCCTTATCAGATTTATAATCTTGAAACGAAAATGTCAGAAGAAATCACAGAATTTATATCACTATATAAAATAGATATTGCTGATAAACCAGGTGAGTATTTTTTAGTGGAAAATAGAAATCCTAATGCGCAGGGAACACTATTTGATAAAAATGATTTTTATGGTGATTCTGATACAGGGGGTCCAAAACCATTAAATGCGGGATTAATTGTCACTCATATAGATGAAAATATGCCCGATGGAACTGGTAGATTTAACGATGGTTTACCTGATAATTCCAATTATGGTGCATTTGTGATTGATCCAGGAGAGCCCGAAGAGGTAACAGACTATCCTTTCCAGTATAAGTTTGATGCTGCATTTTCTGAGGATGATCAACAAGTCGAATTTACTCCTTATACAGATCCTTATAGCTCCAATGCATTTGATGGATCTCCTTCAGAAGTTGCGATTGTCAACATATCAAGCGCTGGGGAACTTATGAGTTTTGAAAAAAAGACTGTTCCGTCATCTATTAGGTATACAGCTCTTATTGATCTTGACCTGTCTACTGCATCATCCATATCAAATGTTTTATTGAATGAGGATGGATCAATCGGTTTTATTGCTGTTGGTGATGAGAGAGCAAATTATCCTGGAAAGATGTATTCATTTATGACCACTGAACCGGTAGAACCAGTAACTGAGGCAACAGTTATTGATGAGTATATCAGTGTGGCGAACACAGGTGCTTTTCCGGTAGCAATTGCTATTGGATATCAAGACCAAAAATTAGCAGTGATGAATTCTAATGATGGAACAATTACTATATATGATGTCGATGTAACTACTGGTGAAATAACATCTTCTTCAATATACAGTCCTTATGGAGCGTTTTTTACGAAATATACTTCTTTACTTTTACACCCAACATTACCTGTTGGATACGCAGTTTCACAGGGAGATACAATTGGGATGCCCGGTGATATATTTGTATTTTCACTTGAAAAATCGGGGAATTTCGAGGACTCACTACAGAAACTTGAGGTGGGGATAAATCCTCAAAACCTTTATCTCAGTGACATAGAGAACAGACTTGCTGTAGTAAATGCTGGAGGAAATGTCCAGATATGTGATGTTGATAATGTAACTGGGAAACTGACTTATAAGAGTACTTTTCTACCGCCTGAATTGGGTGGGGAAGAATCGACAGGTTCTTTAAATGGTAATAATGTTATCTTAAGTCCGGATGGCACTATTGGTTTTGTTGCTGCAAGAGAAGAGAATGCTATTATGGTTTTTGATGCAACAAAAACAGGGGATTTTTCTGACACTATTCAGACTATTGATTGTGGAGATACTCCATTATATATTGCTGTTAAGCCAGATTTTACGGCTATAGCTTCTGTAAATATTGGGAATGGTTCAATTTATTATTATAGTATGAATCCTTCATCTGGGGCTTTAAGTTATCTTGGAGATTTAACTTTGGAAGATATTACTTACCCTGATGTTCCTATATCAAGCAATGCATTTTTGATAAATTCACGACCGATAGGATTTACTTATTCAAGAACCGATGGGAAAATAATTGTATTTAATTTAAGAAGAGAAGCGAGTGAGACTGAAAGTTTATCACAGATAGGTGGGCTTAATTATCCGAACAATATGACTGTTTCGGAGGATGAATTAAAGATTGCTGTGGTTGAAGAAGGAACGAAGACTGTTCGTATTTATGAAATCATATATACTGTTGACTCGGGTAATTGGGAACTTTTTGAATGATTGAATGAGTTCGGGAAATATTAGCTCAGAAAACTTTATAATTTGTTAAGGATTTTTCCAATATCTTGTTTGTATTTTTTTATTTGAGTGTTTAAATCTTCATATTTGAGATTTGTTTTCAACAGTCTTTCTGCAAGTGTTATGGCGAGATTAAGACTGAATGTGGGGGATGATTCGAGAAATTTTTCAAGCTTATCTTTTGTAATCTTTAAAAAAGTGCAGCGTGTTACTGCCCTGATTGTTGCACTTCTGGGTGTTCCTAATATTCCTGACATTTCTCCAATGAAAGAACCAATTTTTGATATATAGTCGAGATGAATTCCTGACTTTATAACTTCTACTTTTCCCTTGAGAAGTACATATAGTTCATTTGATTTTTCTTCTTCGTAAAAAAGAACGCAGTTTTTTTCACAGGTTACGGTTTTAAAATCATATTTTTTGATGAGCTGGATGTTTGTAAAGAAATCTTTCAAATCATCAGTTATGGATTTGGAAATAGATTTAACCTTTTTTATTTCTCGCTCGATTTTACAAACAGGCTTTTTAGGCTCTGATAGTCCGTTAGTAGGTTTTTCACCTCGTTTTACTTTAAGTAGATCGATTAATAAGTCGGCGGGTTCTTGATAACGCTTTTCCTTTTCTTTTTGAACCATTCGGTTTACTACAGACGATAAATTATTAGATATGTCATCCTGGATATTCTTAATGTAGGGGATTTTGTCTGTAACTTGTTTGGTTCTAACGACAGGAGCACTAAATCCTATAAAAGGTAATTGTCCAGTTAAAGCATGATAAAGCGTGATACCGAAAGAGTATATGTCACTTCTGATATCTATGTCTTCCAATCCCTGAGCTTGCTCAGGCGAGATGTAGTTTATTGTCCCGATAACTAATCCTGCTTGAGTAATTGTCGCATCATTAGTATCTTTGCAAAGTCCAAAATCAGCGATTTTTACTGTGTTGTCTTTTGTTATAAGGATGTTTTCTGGTTTTATATCCCGATGTACGATATTATTCTGATGCGCATAATTGAGTGCTGATGCAATCTGGATGGCAATATCAATAGTTTGTTTTTCCGAGAGTCTACCAAGATTTTTAATGATTGAATTTAAAGAGACTCCATCTATATATTCCATTACGAAATACTGATAACCATTTTGGAAACCTGCATCGATGCCTTTAACGATATTTTTATGCTTGAGTTTTTGAGTTGATTTGATTTCTCTTTTGAATCTCTCGGTGTATCTTCTATCGATGTAGTACTCAGGATAAAGTATCTTTATTGCAACATCTTGATTTGTTCTTTCATCAATTCCTCTATAAACTACACCCATTCCACCACTGCTGATGAATTCTTTGATGAGATAATTTTGTAATCTTTGATTTTCGAGATTAAAGATTTTTTGATCTGAATTTTTTATTGATAATACGGATACACTGGATGTTTTTTCTGTGGTTTTACTCTCTTCTTTTGAATTATGATCTGTCATTATCAGTCCTGAATTAATATGCAAATCAATGTGGCTTCTCTTCTATATAATTCGATAAAAAAGGTGATATACTTTAAGATAATTTCAACATTTATTTAATGCGATATTGGGTGAAAAATTGTCTCATTTTAAGCCCATAATTCCCCTTTTTTCAGGCTTTGTAGTAGGTAGTGGAAAATGTTGAGTATTTGATGATTAATTATTTTAGTTTTGTAGTTTTATTGTCGATTTAGTTTGTGATAGAATGTTATATCAAAGATGCGATTGGCACTAATGGCAAAGAAAACGGCTGTATTATATAATACTAATTATAATTTACATAATATGGGGAATCATCCTGAATCTCCTGAGAGAATTTCAAGTATTCTCGATTTGATTAAAGAGGAAAAGCTTAATAAAAAGATCGAGCTTATTGGTGTAAAGGGAGTAACTCATAAGGAGATTAG
>CAZYWQ010000040.1:3935-12150 GCA_964651675.1 uncultured Candidatus Sumerlaeota bacterium
CTTGTTCATAGGGACTATTATGTGAATTATCTGAAATATATGTGCAAAAGAGGGTATGCGCATATCGATATTGATACCTGGGTTTGTAAGGATACATTAACTGTTGCTATGTCAGCCGTGAAAGCTGTTATCGAAGGATTGAATTTAATAATGAACAAAGTGCATAAAAATGCATTTTGTTTAATACGACCACCGGGACATCATTCATCACGATCAAGAGCAATGGGATTTTGTTTTTTAAATAATGTTGCTATCGCTGCTCGTTATTTGCAAAAAAAATATGGTTTAAAGAAGATACTGATCGTTGATTGGGACTCACATCATGGAAATGGGACTCAGGAAATTTTTTATAGAGATGGATCAGTTTTGTATTTTTCTATCCATCAGAAAGATATGTTCCCGCTGACTGGATGCGAGGATGAAATCGGTGAAAAGAAGGGGAAAGGATATACTGTTAATGCGCCTATAGATGGAAATCTTTCCTGTAAGAATTATCTTGAGTTGTTTCGTAAGAAATTGGATTTGATTAAGAAAAGATTTAAGCCGGAATTTATATTAATTTCCGCCGGATTTGATGGGCATAAAAATGATTCGTATAGTAATTTGAAGTTGTCAGAAAATGATTATAGAAAAATGACAAAAACAGTTCTGCATTATGCTAATGATGTGTGTAATGATAGACTTCTATCGGTGTTGGAAGGTGGTTACGATTTGAATGCATTAAAAGCTTCTGTGTTATCTCACTTAACTCAACTAATCAATTTCCCTACCTAAACTGATATCGATAAATCGTTATTTGAGTTCTGTGATTTTAATTTTTTTAGCTTGCAATTTCTTGTTGAATTCCATTAATCGTAAAGACTTAAAGTAAAGTTGACATTTCTTATCGAAATCCTTATTTTGCGAGATGAATCTCGCATTACATTGTATAGAAGAATAAATTATGAAGAAAAAATCCGAAGGAAAACATTTCGACATCATTGAGGTAGCGAAAAAATCACTTTCTATCGAGGCAGAAGCAATTAGTGATCTGATTAAAAGGCTCGATGAAGGCTTTGTCAAAGCCGTTGAGAAAATTAATTCCTGTACGGGTAAGGTTATTATTACCGCTGTTGGGAAATCGGGTCATATCGGACGAAAGATAGCAGCGACTTTTGCAAGCATTGGTACTCCTGCCTTTTTTGTTCATCCAACAGAGGCATATCACGGGGATTTGGGGATGATTAAAAGAGATGATATCGTGATTGCTATCTCAAATAGTGGTGAATCGAATGAGGTGATAAATATTATTCCGGTTATTAAAAAAATTGGAGTGTCTGTAATTTTGTTAACGAGTAATTTGAGGTCTTCGTTGGCAAAGATGAGTGATATTGTGATTAATGTAAGCGTGGATAAAGAAGCAGATATGTTGAATATTGCACCAACGGCATCAACAACTGCCACATTGGCTTTGGGAGATGCAATGGCGGTTGCTTTGCAGAAATTAAAAGGATTTAAAGAGAAAGATTTTATGTTGTTACATCCGGGAGGAGAGCTTGGCAGAAGCCTTTTGCGTAGTAAAGAGATAATGATAAAAGGTAAGACTTTAGCGAAAGTTCTGAAGAACTGTACATTAAAAGAGGCTATTATCGAATCGAGCAAAAAGAATCTCGGAATTATATGTGTTGTGGATAAACAGAACAAATTGTGTGGAATATTAACTGATGGAGATATAAGGAGAATATTTTTGAAATATGATGGGCAAAAACTTGTTTCAGCGCTGAAAGGAAAAGTGGAAAATTATATGATTAAAAAACCGTTGATGATTTATCCGAGTACACTATGTAAAGAAGCCATAGAAATAATGGAAGAAAAATCCACTTATGTTTTGCCGGTAGTTGATACAAAAAATAATTTAGTCGGTGTCTTACGAATGCACGAACTTGTTTCTTATGGTTTTGCAATTAAGGCTCATTTAAACAATGATTAAATATTATAAAGGAGTAATATGTTTTTTAAGAAGATTGAAATTCATGGATTCAAATCGTTTTGTCATCGGACAATTATTAGTTTCGATAAGGCATTGACAATTATTGTTGGTCCGAATGGTTGTGGGAAGAGTAATATTTTCGATGGCATAAGATGGGTTCTCGGTGAACAGAGCGCTAAATCTCTTCGTGGCGGAAGAATGGGAGATGTAATTTTTAATGGTAGCGCTACTCAAAGACCGATGGGTTTCGCTAAGGTTTCTTTGACGGTTATGAACGAAAGAAAAATCCTTCCTATCGATTTTTCTGAAATTGATATTACCAGAAGATTGTTTACTAATGGCGAAAGTACATATTTGCTTAATAAAAAGGCGTGTCGTCTGAAGGATATAACGGAACTCCTTATGGATACAGGAGCCGGGACTTCTGCCTATTCTATTATGGAACAGGGTAAGGTTGATCAGATAATTTCTTCTAAACCGCTGGAGAGAAGAGTTATTTTCGAGGAAGCCGCTGGTATTACGAAATATAAGGCAAAAAAGGAAGAGGCTCAAAGAAAGTTGCAAAGGACCGAAGAAGACCATTTACGCATAACGGATATCCTGGTCGAACTTAAAAAACAGGTCGGGTCTTTGAAAAGACAGGCTAATAAGGCTGAAAGATATAAGGAGCTTATGGAGAGTCTGAAGAAGTTGGAGATGCAACTTTTGTATATGCGTTTTCTTGAACTTGTTGAGAAGAGCAAAGAGGTTGAGAGTAATTTTGATGCGAAATCAAATGAGTTGATCGAAGTTAATACGATTATAACAAAGTTGGAGGCGGACCAGTCTGAAACATCGATTCAATCGGAAACGGTTAATAAGAAACTTTTAGAATCGACCAATTCAAAATTTGAAATAACTAACAATATCGAGAAATGCCAGAGTAGTCTTGAACTTAATAATTCCCAGATTAAGAACATAGAAGAGCTTGTTGAAAAATTGACTAAGGAAGTCTCTCAGCTTAAGGAACAGGAAAAAATTCAGGTTGAAGAAATCGCAAAATTGTCAAAGGAATCGGAAGAGTTGGAATCTAAAATAAAGGAAGAGGATGAGAAACATACGGAAATACTGAAGCGGTTTGAGGTTTCAAAAGAGGCTCTGAGAGATAAGATAGAACTTAAGTCATCTCTTGTTGTTCAGATTCGTGATAAACAGATTTCAATCAATAATCTCAATAATGAATTAGAGGTATCGGCAAAATTCAATACGCAATATTCTGGTGAGAAGAAGATTTTAGAGAAGCAAAAGAAAGAAGTTGGTGATAAATTAACTGAAGTGAAAGCCTTTCTTGATGAGGAAAGGGAGGATATTCAGAGCATTAATGCCGAAATATCTAATTGTGAAAAAGAGGAAGTAAAAATAGATGAGAAAGTTGGAAGTCTATCGGAGTCAATTAAACAATCCGACCAAAAATTATCCGAATTATATTCCGAGAAAAGAACTTTTGAATCCAAACTCAAGGCTTTAATGGAGCTTCAGGAATCTTATGCTGGATTTTCGAAAGGTGTAAAGACAGTATTGTCTGCAACTCAGAATGGTTCTTTGAAAGGAATATGTGATGTTGTTGCCAGCTTGATTACAACAGAAGAGAAGTATGAGATAGCGATTGAATCAGCTTTAGGTTCCGGGATGCAAAATATTGTCACGGAAAATAGTGAGGATGCAAAAAACGCCATAGATTATCTTCGAAGCAAGAATGCAGGTAAAGCAACATTTCTTCCGCTTGATTTGATAGAACCTTTTAAAACTAAGAAAACAAGTGATATTGAGAATCAGCAAGGTGTTTTGGGATGGGCAATCGATTTGGTCGAGTTCGATGATAAATTCAAAAAGATTGCAGAATATTTGTTGGGAAATGTTGTTATTGTTGAAACACTCGAAGATGGGATCAGGCTTGAGAAAAAGGGTATTAGACATAGATATGTTTCGTTGGAAGGAGATATTCTTAATCCAGGTGGTTCTATGATAGGCGGTAGCTATATAAAAAGTGGAATACTGGGAAGAGAAAGAGAATTAAAAAAATATAGCCGAAATGTTTCACGACTTGAAGGTACAATTAATAATTTGCAAAAAGAGGTGGATTCAGAAAAGGAAAAGTTAAATAATCTGAATGAGAGAAAAATTGATTTGAAAAATAATATTCAGAAATTTGCCCTTGTTAAGGTCTCTAAACTTAAAGACATCGATAAAGTAATAACCGATATAAATAATTTGGAAAATCAATTGGTTGAAATTGATAATAAGATTAAGGAAGTTGATGAAAATATCAATAAGTTAGAGAGTCAGAATAAGGATTTATTATCAAAGATTGAAGAGTCAAAAAATGAATTAGAGCAAATTCAAAAACAACATTTGCAACTTGAACAAGAAACGCTTGGAAAAGATACTGAACTTGATGAGTTAAACAAGGCAATTACCGAAATTAAAGTTCATATAGCATCTTTCAAAGAGAGAAAGGAAGCGACTCTCAACAAGGTAGGCTATTTGGAACAAGAGGTTCAGGATTCTTATAGATTGGTTGCTGAGAAAGAGAAAGAGATAGAGTCTTTATCAAAGAAAAAGGAAGAAATTTCATCGGAGATAGAAAAATCCAAAAAGAAATTGGAAGAATTGAATGAAGAGCAGAAACGCTTTGAGGAAATTTGTGCATCTTTGAATGAGGAGAAAGAGTCGGTAATAGAAGGATTAAATAAATTAAGCAGTGAAATTTCTGAACAGCAACGGAATAAAAATATTCTTCAGAATGAACTTCACGAAATTGATGTTAAAAAGACCGAATTAAAGGTTCAACTTGATAATATAAAAAATCAAGCTGAGGAGAAATTCCTTAAGAACTTCGATGACATATCAGAAGAGATCGAACAGGTTGATCGCAATACAGATGAGATTTATGAGGAGATTACAAATATCAGGGAAAAAGTTGAAGCTATGGGTCCCGTGAATTTATTAGCTATAGAAGAGTATAAGGAATTGAAAGAGCGATATGATTTTATGATAGAGCAGGAAAAAGATTTGTTGGAGGCGAAGGATACGCTTATTAAGACTATCAAAAAGATAGATGAGACAATCACAGAGATGTTTCAGAAGAGTTTTTCTGTTGTAAGGGAACATTTCAAAGATACATTTAGAAGATTGTTTGGTGGCGGACAGGCGGATTTGGTTTTGACCGATTCAGAAAATATTTTAGATGCGGGTGTTGATATAGTGGCAAGACCTCCAGGTAAAAAATTACAGAATATAAATTTGTTGTCTGGAGGTGAAAAGGCACTGACTGCTATCGCATTATTATTTGCTTTATTTCTTGAAAAACCAAGTCCTTTTTGTGTACTTGATGAGATTGATGCACCTTTGGATGATGCTAATATTGATAGATTTAAAAAACTTATTAAGGAATTTAGTAAAACCACACAGTTTATTATCATTACTCATAATAAACAAACGATGGAATTGGCAGATACTTTATATGGAGTAACGATGGAAGAACCAGGTGTTTCTAAACTTATCTCTGTAAAACTTACAGAAATTGACGATAAGTTACTTGTAGGCTAATTTTTTATAAATTATTATTGTGTTTTAGGAATTAATTTGAGATATAAATCCTCAGTTATTCAAAATATTGAGAGAGGGTGCTGATTATGGATAAGAAGATGACTAAGGAAGAGATAATAGAAATATTGAGGAAGAATGTTGAATTGTATAAAGATGAACCTGAGTTTGTTGAATATATTGTTAATCTTGCCATCTATTTGATTGAATATCAAAAAATAGAAGATCCTCAAGGGAAAATTTCCCTAAGTGAATTTGAACCAATAGAAAGTATCCAGAAATTTATCCTTGAAAGAAGAGTCAAGTGCCATAATTGTGGTAAAATATATGAGAAGGCAGGGATTTGTCCTGAATGTGGCGCTTTTAATGATTAATTGAGTTTGGTCGTGTGGTTTTTTAGTAGGGAGTTTCTTTCCTTTTAATCACATCTTAAGTAATTTATCCTTCGCCCTTACAGGGCTTTTATACTCGTAAGTTTTTGTCCTGACCTATGGCTAAAGCCATAGGCTATATTCCTACGCTCTTCCAGAGCTTTAATACTAGCTAATTAGTGCAAATAATCCTTTACGAAGACAATTATAAGAATTAGCTTTTTGGATAAAATCGTTGTTGAATATATTTTGAATTTGCTGGATATTATTCTATTAATTGTGATTCGAATTATGAAATAATTCATCGGATAACAGTGCATAATCCTATGATTAGTGTTATTATTCTAACATATAACCGATGTGAGCAACTCCTTAGATGCTTGGATAAGCTTTATGGACAGGGATATGACGATTTTGAGGTTATCGTTGTCGATAATGGTTCGACAGATGAAACTATCGGAATTCTAAACTCGAAGTCTTATCCGAGATTAAAAATATTCGAGAATAAGGAAAAATCGAACTTTTCTCAGGCAAGAAATATAGGAGTCGGATTAGCAAGTGGTGATATTATAGCTTTTACTGATGATGATTGTGTACCTGCCGACAACTGGCTAAGTCAAATTGATAAAGATATGAAAGAGTATGAAGCAGTTGGTGGAGTAGTTTTGCCTTATAAACAGTTACATCATCCAAAATGGTGGCATCCGGAGATGGGATGGATTGTGGGATTATCTGTTCCAGGTCATTATGATGAAAGGGCAGAACGGATTTGTTATCCTCAAACAGCTAATCTTTCTATTCGAAAAAGTGTGTTGGAAAAAGAGAAGTTTCAAGCGATGGATGTCAATTTTCAAAGTGGGGAATCGGTCTATTATGCGGGTAGGGAAGATGTTGAATTGTGGCGAAGATTGAGAGTTAAAGGTTATAAAACTTATTTCGATCAGGAGTTGATTGTTTATCACGATATTCCTCAGGAAAGGATTGATTGGAATTATATAAGAAAGCGAGCATTTATTGATGGCTTTACATTCTTTAAACGCGAAAAAAAGTGTTCTTATATAAAGATCGCCCTTAATGATATTATCAATTTGCCTTTTACAATTATGAAGAGTGTTTTTGATAATGAATTCAAACGCAATGGTAATGCATTTGTTCATTTACTCTGGGTAATAAGGCAGTTTGGATTTGTGAAGGCATATCTTGATGAAGGTAATTTTAGTAATAGATTTTTTTCTCTAATAAAAGATTTTGTTCAGATAAGTTTCAATAAAATTAAGGGTTGTTTGAAATATCTTTTCAGAAAAGTGTTTGTGTTTTTTTATAAGGGACTAATTCGGGGAAATAGGAAGTTACCTGCACCAGGTTGTATGAAAAATATTCTTTTTGTTGCCGTTGGATTTTTAGGTGATATGGTAGTGATAATCCCATCTTTGCGACTGATTAAGAGGAGATATCCGAATGTAAATCTAACTCTACTTTGTTATAAAAATGGATTTGATCTATTGAGTGCGGAGAACATCGCTGATGAGATTATATTTTTAGATAAATATGAGGGATTTGATAAAAAGGAATGGTTAAAGAAATCGAGAATTAAGATAAGTAATAGACACTACGATGTGGCTTTGGTTCATTATTATCACAATGCTCATCCTTCTTTACTTTTTAGTTTGAGTGTTGAATATTTGATTGGATATAATAAAGACATCGGATTTAACAGGCAATTGTGGTATGATTTGTTAGACGAAAAGATTGAGAAAAATTTCTATATCAATGAAATAGATAATCATTTAGAGCTAATTAAAAAAATAAGTATAGATGACAAAGCTGACAAATATCAACTGCATTTCTCCAATGGAGAAATAGAAAAATTTGATAAATTGGTGAAGGAACATAACTTACAGGATAGAAAAATGATAGCAATACATATCGGAGGATTTGATGAATTTAAAAGGTGGGAAGAAAATAATTGGGTTGAGCTTGTTCGGTTATTAGAAAATTTGAAGGGTTTTCATATAGTATTTATCAGTGGTTCAGATGAGAAGAAGAATGTTGATAGTATAATTCAGAAAGCCAAATCTAAGGCGATTAATTTGTGTGGTGTAACATTACCACGAGAGACTTATTTATTATTAAGTCGTTGTAAATTATTAATCACCACAGATAGTGGTCCTAAGCATCTGGCGTTTCTTGTTGATACACCAACAATAACATTGTATGGTACTTTGAGTTATTTACGATGGTGTGCTTATTGGAATACGGAAAAACATCGGATTTTAAGAAGTCCTAATAT
>CAZYWQ010000041.1:0-7324 GCA_964651675.1 uncultured Candidatus Sumerlaeota bacterium
ACCTTGAAGTATTTAAGTCGATTCTATGAGATTGAGAGCAAGTCGAGGGTGGTTGATGAGCTACCTGTTCTGGATAAATATTTACCCAAAGAGATTCTGCTAAATGGGAAATGGGATTTTGCCTTATCGAATGAGGATGTAAATTCGGATGATTTGTCTCAGAAAATAGAGAAGTGGTTCAAGATAAATGTTCCTGGGATATGGTGGGAGGCTTATGATGAGAGTGGTGTAAGATTATCAGAGAAGATGAATATTGATTGTTCTTCTATCTCTTATGGTTATTATCGCAAGAATATTTTTATTCCAGATGAGTTTCAGGATTGTAATGCATCTCTGGAATTTGGATGCGTGAAATGGAGTTGTGAAGCCTATTTGAATGGTCAGTATCTCGGAAAACATATAGGTGGTTATGCTCCATTTGGATTCGATTTGAGCGGTATAAAATATGGAAGCTATAATGAATTGGTTTTGAAGGTTGGTGGATGGAAGACAATTCCACTGGATAAATATAATGAACCGTTGATAACTGTTGGTGTTGATGCACCCTGGGCAAATAAATGTGGAGGTGTTACGGAAGAAGCGAAGATTTCTTTTTTTAATGGGAATAAAATACAATCAATCAAGATTAATACAGATCCTTTTATTGGTTATGCAAATCTGAATATTGGATTAAAGAATTTTACTGATTCGAATTCAAAAATAAAGGTGGGCGTGTTTGTAACAGATAAGAAAAATTTGGTGTCAAAGATTGCTAAGAAGAATGTTTTTATCAATCTCTCTTCCGAAAACCAGATTAATTTTGATATACCTATCAGTAACTTCAAGATGTGGAGTCCAAATTCCCCGTCTATGTATGAAGCCGTCATATTTTTGGAAAATGAGGCAGGGAAAATAATTGATGTGAAGCAAGAAAAGTTCGGATTGAGGGATTTCAGGATTGTAGATGGTGATATGTATTTGAATGGAGAAAGGATTTCTATCAGGGGAGCTAATATTATTCAGTCTGCGACTTATGATATTCCTTTTGGTGAGGAATATTCAAATGAGTATTGTGTGTTGAATGAAGAATGGTCGAAAAAATTTCTTATCGATGTTCCCAAGAGTATGAATATAAATTGTTTCAGGAGTCATTTGGGACCCCTTAATAAGAGATGGTTAGATTTATGCGATGAGTATGGGATGCTTGTGATAAGTGAGTTTCCTGTGTTTTTAATTGGTAAGAAAGACCCGATGAATCCTGAGTTCCAGAGATTTATGGAAAAAGAATATCGGGAGATGTTGGAATATCTGTGGAATCATCCGTCGATTATAATTTGGGCAATTTCTAATGAGAGCTGGAATGAAAATTTGAGAGAGTATGAGAATAATGTGACATATGCAAATTTTAAGTTATGGGATGATTCACGAGGTGTTATGCGTTCGGGAGATTTTACGAGAGATATTAAGGATATTCATTTATATGATGGTGTTTGGTCGGGAACGATGGGTGATTTCGAAAATAAAATCGATACCTTTGAGGAAAAGAATGAATCGGAAGTTCTGATGTGTAGTGAGTTTTTGGAAACAGGAAGAGATGATGCTGGAATATTTTTAAATAAGAATAGGGCGAGGAGATTTTTGGGTGAAGATATTACAAAAAAGAATTGCGAAAGGATTCATTCAGAAATTGCATATAAACAAACAGGTTTTTTGAGAAAGATGAGGTTTGATGGTATCTTGCCTTATTGGTATGAGGACTGGATAAATGCAGGGGATTGGGTGATGTATCATTTAGACAAGCCGGAAGTGAGTAGAACTTATTATGCGTTGAAAAATGCTCTTGCACCAATCGGAATGACTCTCGATGATAGGAAAAAGCATTTTATCGCTGGCAGAAATGGTGTCGTTGAAGTTTCCATATATAATGATACAAATCGTAGTGTTAAAATAGGCGTTTACATTTTTATCGTTACTTATGATCCTCAGTATCGAACGGATTTATTGCCCGTTGAGAAGGAGAGTAAAAGATTATTTTCCTTGATTCTTAAGCCATATCAATCTGCTTCGCAAAAAGTAGGAGTTAAGATACCAAAAGAAGAGGGGAAGTATTATGCTGTGGCATTGTTAATGGCTGAGAGAAAACATCCTGTTATTGCACAGAAGGAGATTTTGGCAATAAAAGGATTGGGTAAGGAACGCAAAGGATTGTCGGATAACCGCTATTACCTTTTGCGAAAGGATAAAACACTGAGTAAATTCATCAAGAAATGTGATGGGAAAATATTGGATGAGCTTCCGCAAGATTCTGATGCAACGATTATAATTCCTGAGAATGTCGGTTCTCTTTCTGGTGAAGAGCTGAAGATGATTGAAGATGGCGTGAAGTCGGGTTGTAAGTTGATTGTGTTTAGACAGGAGAAAACAATTATTAATTTTCTCGATGATGTTTCCATAAGAAAAATGAATAGTTCGACTGATTATCTATTCAGGTGTAAAGAAGATGATGTGTTCAATGGTATAACAAATAAGTATTTAAATAATTTTAATGGGGAAGATGATGCAATTTTGAAATATGCTATAAGTTGCACTGATGGAAATGCTGAGGTATTGCTTGTTGGTGCAGATGATAGCGAGGGATTAAATGATATTGGATTGTTGAGGAAGAAGTTGGGAAAAGGTGAAATGCTATTTTGTCAGTTGGAGTTTTTGGGTCGGATGAATCGCTCTTCGAAAGATTATGATCCTGTGTGTGAGAGATTGATGTTTAACATACTAAAGTAATTTATTAGAACAAGAATGCTTTAGTTAACTGCGAGATTGCCACACTCACTTCGTTCGTTCGCAATGACACTATGTGGAAATTGTTATAATCATTTCGTTCGTTCGCAATGACACTGTAGGGGCTTGATTTATCAAGCCCGTCCCGAGGGGATTCTTCGGACAATACTGAGTTCGATGAATCGAAATCCTACATTTTGAAATACAGTAACATCACATAAAGATTGCCACACTCACTTCGCTAGCAATGACACTGCACAAGCGCTCTGGAAAAGGTGGTAGTTACAAAATGAAGATAATTCTGGTCTGACTATTTTCTATTTTTTAGGAACCATAGAGCAAAGTTCACCACACATTGTGCAGACTGTTTTGTTTATTGGAAATCTGTCAGATCTATATTTTTTCGGTTTTGTTTTTTCTAATGCCAGCTTTAACATACCATCCCAGTCGAGTTTAGAACGGCATTTTGACATTTCATAATCCCAGTTTTTAGCTCCACTCACTCCCTTTTCAATGTCAGCTATATGTCCGGCGATTTTGCTGGCTACAACTCCTTCTCTAACATCATCAATCGAAGGAAGTCGTAGATGTTCCGAAGGTGTAACGAAACATAAAAAGTCAGCACCGTAACTTCCTGCTAATGCTCCACCAATCGCTGCAACTATATGGTCATATCCAGGAGCAACATCCGTTACAAGTGGTCCAAGAACATAAAAAGGAGCTCCCTTACATATCTTTTTTTCCAGTTGAACATTGGTTTGTATTTCACCTAATGGAATGTGGCCAGGTCCTTCTATCATAACCTGAATCCCTTTTTCAAATGCCCTATCACGGAGTTCTCCAAGTACCATTAGCTCGTGAGTCTGTAAATAATCCGTTGCATCATTTATACAACCAGGTCGCAAACCATCACCCAGACTGATTGTGACATCATATTCCTTCATTATGTCGAGTATTTCGTCATATAGAGTATAGAAAGGACTTTCTTTATTATTCTTTTTTATCCAGTCGATTATTATTGAGCCACCACGGCTGACAACATTGATTAGTCGCTTTTTCTGTTGCATCTTTTCTACAGCGGATTTTGTTACGCCACTATGAATCGTGAAGAAATCAACGCCATCTTCTGCCTGTTGTTGAATAACTTTCAGGATTTGTTTTTCGTTCATTTCGCTTATGGATTTTTTACTTTTTATTAATTCGACAGCTATTTGATAGATTGGGACTGTTCCTACTGGAACAGGAGAATTTTCTAATATTTTCTCTCTGATAAATCTGAGTTTTCCGCCAGTGCTTAAATCCATAATGGTATCCGTACCTGCTTCTACAGCGACTTTCAGCTTGTCTATCTCTTCCTCAAGATTGCAGAGGTCTTCGGAAGTTCCCAAATTTGCGTTTACTTTAGTCTTCAGTTTTTCGCCAATTCCAATAACTTTTTCGAAAGTACGCTTTTTGTTTTTAGGTATAACAACTTTTCCTTCGGCGATGAGATTTTTTAACGCATTGACATCTATGTGTTCCTCTTCAGCGACCTTTCTCATCTCGTCGGTTATGATGTTTTTCTTGGCTTTTTCGAGTTGTGTCACTTATAATCCCCACCTTATTTTTAGTTTTTTGATTCTGATTAAGTTTTAATAGATTATCAATTTTTTCTTTAAAACTTTTTGTCATTTTTAGTATGTCATCTGATTTCATTATGGCTGAAATGACAGCAATACATTCTGCTCCTGCGGATAATACATTGTCAAGATTATTAAGGTTGATACCACCGATTGCTACAAATGGAATCTCACATCTTTGACTTACCCATTTGATTAAGTCGATTCCGACGACGGGATCAGGATTCTCTTTGGATATGGTTTGAAAAACAGGTCCTACGCCGATATAATCAGCTCCGATTTTAATGGCTTCGAGAACTTGTTCCTTATTGTGAGTTGAGATACCTACGATTTTTTCAGAGCCAATTATTTTTTTTGCCTCAACAAACGATATATCACCCTGTCCAATATGAACACCATCTGCATCTATTGCCTTTGCCACATCTGGATAGTCATTGACTATAAAACTTATGTTTGCCTGTTTAGTCAGTCGACATAGTTTCTTACCAATTTCAATCAGTTCATCTTTAGAAACAGATTTATCCCTGAGTTGAATAACATCAGCACCGCCTTTGATAACATCGTTTACAATCTCTTCGTAACTTTTTTCATTGGCTAATTTTTTGTCCAGAATGACATATAGATGCCAGTTCTTTATTTTTTCTTTTATGTTTTTATTCATTATTAATTGTAGGGACAGAACATTGTTCTGTCCATCAATAGGAACGGTCACGACCGTTCCCTACTTATACTTCGATAATAAAAATTTTTTCAATTCTTCAAAGCTTGGGAAAATTTCTTCTGTGCATCCTATTATCCATCCGCTTATATCCTTTAAATCAATATCATAAACCATATAGACAGGAATATTATGGAGAAAAGCAAGTGTTAATTCCCCGTGTGTTCCTCCACCAATTGTCGTGTATTTGTCCCAAAGGCATATCACATAATTCGAATTATTTAAAAGTATATCCGTATCATACTTGATTATTTTTCTTACCACATCACGAAATTTTTTTGTATCGGTTGTTTTCCATTCTCTAAAATTCTTTTTCTCTTCGGGAGTTAATGAAGAATATTCACTAATTGATGGATTATAAAAACTGTGGTTTAATTTATCTTTGAGGAAAGTGCCTATTTCTTCTCTCCAGCCCTTTCCACAGTCAGGCGAATGTTCGATTGCTCCAGCAAGATATGCTTTCATCTTTTTTTCCTATTGTTAAAATTAAAAAAATATATGGATGTTTCGTTCCCAAGCCCCAGAAACTATTTCTAAATGTAGCGGCGCGGTTCATTGCACATAAAATCAATATCGCATAAATACAACCACTACAATTTTGACTTTCGGAGATAACTCTATTGAGAGTTTTGCCAATCTTGAAGTTCTTTTTTTGCCTTTTGTATTAGTTCTTTATCAGTAAGCAGGTCGAATGCGGTTAATGCAAGTGTTTTGGTTGAGAGAACCAATCCTTCACAGCCAACTTTTGATATAACCGCTTCGGCAAATTCTTTCGAATGCCCTGACATAACCTTATCAGTTACGGCTATATAGCCATGAATGCAAGGAATGCAATGACTGACATTCCCAATGTCAACCGATCCCATACCTTTCTCTTTTATATACTTGATTTTGCCACCGAGTAACTCAAGATTTTTCTTGAACTGTTCAGCCATTATGTTGTTTGTATTCATCTCAAGATAGGGATGTTCTGGTGTTTTAAAAGTGACCTTTGCTCCTGTTTGAATAGCAGCACCTCTCGCACAATCTTTTACTTTTTTGATTACAAGATCCAGTTCTTTTTTGGTTGCACCTCTCAGACTGAATTGCCCTACAGCTTTGTCTGGAACGACATTTGCTCTTGAGCCACCATATTTGATTATTCCGGGGACTCTTGCTGATGGAGGTAATTGTTTCTTCAAATTATTTACTGCAACAAATGTTTGAATTAGTGCATCAAGTGCGTTGATGCCCATCCAGGGCGATGCTGCGGCATGAGCGGTTTTGCCTGTGAATGTAATTTCAATGCTCTGACAGGCTAAAGATTTCGAATCGACTTTTGTCTCGATTCCCGGATGAACCATCAGAACCGCATCCAGTCCTTCGAATACTCCTGCTTCGAGCATACTGATTTTATCACCGTAATTCTCTTCCGCTGGTGTTCCTAAGACGAAAACATTTCCTGCAATTTTATCCATTACTGAACCGAGTGCAATTCCGGCAAATGTACTGGATGTGCCGATGAAGTTGTGTCCGCATCCGTGTCCAATCTCGGGCAATGCATCGTATTCTGCCAGAAATCCAACGGAATGACCACCCTCTTTACCTTTCTTTCCTGCTTTGAATGCTGTTTCTAATCCCGCAACAGGCATCTGAATGTCAAATCCACTCTTTTGTAATTCTTCTGCTAAGAGTTTCGATGCCTTAAATTCCTCTCTCCCTAATTCGGGATTGTTGAAAATAAACTCACTTACTTCGAACATCCGCTCTTTTAAAGAATCGACCTTTTCAATTATCTTTTCTCTTAATTTTTCTTTCTTCATTTTTTCTCCTTTGGATAGAATATAGATTAGAGTCCAAACTCTCTCATTGCATTGTTAGATAAAATGTCTTTTTTTACGTTGTCTGGAAGATTTAATCTTAATAAATTTTCTATTTCTGATCTGGGATCTTTCATAGGGAAATCTGTTCCGAAAAAAACCTTTTTATGCCCATGTTTCGTAATCTTTTTTGCAACTTCATCGTCTGTCAGATAATCATACGCAAAAGATGTATCGATGTATATGTCACTTCCCATAATATACTTGTCAAAATCCTCTGGCATACGATAACCTCCGAAATGACCCGCTATGATTTTCAGATGCGGGAATTTGCTATGAAGCCTTGCTAATCGTTCAGGAGTTGTTTTCGGATTATCGGGATAGGTTATTTCATATCCTGTATGGAACATAATAAAAAATTTATCTCCGAA
>CAZYWQ010000041.1:7334-12078 GCA_964651675.1 uncultured Candidatus Sumerlaeota bacterium
TCCGATTTCTCGGTAGATTTTGAACATTGCCTCATCATCAGGATAGAAGAACTGAAATTCGGTTTGAAATTTTATTCCCTGAATACCATTTTCAGCAAGTTTTTTAATTTCCTCTTTGAAGTCTGGATAGTCAGGATGCAAAGTACCAAAGCCAGAAATCCGATTCGATTGTTTTTTGACTTTTATTAGCCAATCATTTGCGGCAGGAACTTGCTCAGGTTTCGTGGCTACCATTTGTAAAAATGAAACCGCAACATACGCAACATCCATATATTTTAATAGCGAATTTAATGTGCCATCTCCTAACAACTTCAAATTGTACATCTTACTGAGGGATTGAATCGCCTTTTCTGCGATCTTGTCGGGAAATGCGTGCGTGTGAATGTCTACGATTTTTAAATCTTTCGTTACGTTATCAATACTCATTCAACTAACTCATTTTTTTAATTGTCGACCCAACTCAAATGCCTTCAGATTTATGTCAACGAATCTTTCTTTAACACTTTTCTTTATTACATTTTTCCAAATTTCGATTTTAAAAGGGAGATAGTTCGATAACAAACCTATTAAAATAACATTCGATGTTCTTGCATTCCCCAGATCCTGAGCCATTTTCACGCCTTCAACAATTTGTAATCTGGAAAATGTTTTCATAAGAAGCTTGTTGGTATTAGGAGGATATTGTGCCTGACCAGATGAAACGGTTAAGGGTGAAATCTTAAAGTCATTGACTAATGCGACACCATCATCTTTTAAATATTCCGCATAACGAAGTGCTTCCAATTTTTCAAGAGCAATCAGAAAGTCTGCGGAGCCTTTCTTGATCAGTGGAGAATGGACCTTTTTCCCAAATCGTATTTGACTGACGACACTTCCACCTCTTTGTGCCATTCCGTGAACTTCATTATTTTTGACATCATATCCGCTTTCCATCGCTGCCATCGAAATAACGGTGCTTGCCAAAAGTATTCCCTGTCCACCAACTCCTGCTAAAAGAATATTTGTTACTTCAGAATTAGATTTTTTCATAAACCACGAAGTTCCTTTTACCGTTTCTTTATTGCATCGAACTTGCACACCTGACGACATATATCGCAACCTGTACATAACACCGGATTTATCTGCACTTTAAATTTTTTATCATCCACCATTACCCGCTCAAGCGCTGGACAACCGACTTTGAGACACATACCACATCCAACGCATAGTTCCGTTTCAATGAAATAAGGCTCAAATTTTATTCCTCGCACATTCAGTATACAGGGTTCGGTAGTAATTATAACGGAAGCCTCATCCGATTCTATCGCTTCTTTGAGGACTTTATAAGTGTCATCAATTTTATAAGGATTGACTTCCCAAACACGCTTAATACCGAATGCTTTCGATATATCCTCTATCGATATATCCACAGTTTTATCATTCTTGATGGTCTTGCCTGTTCCGGGATGGTTTTGATGACCTGTCATAGCTGTAGTCTGATTATCAAGAATGATGATTGTGCTTGCACCTTTATTATAAGCGATGTCGAGGAGAGGTGTCATTCCTGAATGAAAGAATGTTGAATCACCGAGAACACCGACGACATTTTTATAACCAGCTTTGTCCATACCATGACAGGCACTGATTCCTGCACCCATACATAATATCGTGTCCAGAGTTTCCAGAGGAGGGAAAGTTGCCAGACTGTAACATCCGATATCACCTACCACAGCAACATTGAATTTCTTTAGTGCATAAAAAATCCCTCGATGTGGACATCCCGGACATAGCACGGGTGGTCGCTTTGGTAAATCCTGCTTTTTTCTTCTCACACTTTTCTTTTCTGCTTTTTCCCCTGATAATTTTAATTTCGCTTCTTCTAAAATATCCGTGTTTAGTTCACCTATGTTGGGGATAAACTCTTTACCAACAACTTTTATTCCGAGTGATTTGATATGCTCTTGTGAAATTGGATCTAATTCTTCGACCACAAGCAATTTTTTTACCATTGCAGCGAATTTCTTTATTAATTCATCTGGAAAAGGATGACTCATCCCCAACTTCAGAACTGAAGCATCAGGGAAGACTTCGCAGACATATTGAAACGATATAGAACTTGTTATAATTCCGAGTTTTTTGTCTTTTAAAATTATTTTATTTAACTTTGTCCTGTTGGAAAGGTTTTTTAGACCTTCAAGTTTTTTCTCAAGCTTAACTCTCATTCCTCTTGCATAAGCAGGAACTGTCACATATTTCTGGGGATTTTTCTCAAATCGAATTTCTTTCGGATTCTCAATCCTTTCTCCCAATTGAACGATACCTTTTGAATGCGAAATGCGGGTTGTAGAGCGCAACATTACTGGGATGTCAAATTTTTCGGAGATTTCAATGCCGATTTTTACAAAGTTCTTTGCTTCTTGAGAATCAGAAGGTTCAAGGAGTGGCACTTTTGCAAACCTTGCATAATTACGGGAATCCTGTTCATTTTGCGAAGAGTGCATCGAAGGATCATCAGCAACAATAATCAGCAATCCACCTTTGACGCCAATATAAGGAAGAGTCATTAGTGGATCAGCAGCAACATTTAATCCGACATGCTTCATCGTCACAATTGATCTTGCTCCTGCCCAGGAAGCTCCCGCAACCACTTCCAGAGCGACTTTCTCGTTAGTTGACCATTCGGAATATATCTCAGGATATTTCGAGATGTTTTCCAAAATTTCCGAACTCGGTGTTCCGGGATAACCTGCAGCAACATTCACGCCAGACTCATAAGCTCCCCGTGCGATTGCTTCATTTCCTGATAACAATTCTTTCTGGTATTTATTTCCTTTTTTCATTTCCATAAATAGACTAAATTGAAACTCCCATTTCCCTTTTTACACTACATCGTTATGTTTGAGATTACTTTGTTATATTTAAAAGGCAATAAAAAATTTATCCTTAAAATTAAATAAAATAATGTAAATTACAACAGAGTAGTCTTTCGTGCTTGACTTCAATTTTTTATGTAAATATCTTTCAGAGGAGATCTTGATAATAAATTTGTAAGAAATAGGATCGACTTCAATTATGGATTATCCGAAATTGCGCAATATAGAAGCCTTTCCTATCGAAATGGATGGGCAAAATGCGATTTGCTTAAGAGACCCTTCTCAACTTCCTGATAAGATCATTGCGATTCCTTACAACACTTTTTTCATTGTCTCTCAGTTTGATGGAAAACATTCTATTCTTGATATTCAGGAGGCATATACTCGAAAATTCGGTGATTTGCTTTTATCGGATAAGATTAATCAGATAATCGATGTGCTCGATGAAAACTTTTTTTTGGATAATGATAATTTTGTCAAACATAAACAATCGTTGATTGATGAGTTTAAAAAAAGTTCTATTAGACAAGCTTCTCATTCAGGATTGAGTTATTCCAGCAATCCAAAGGAGCTTAATGAATATCTTGAAAGTCTATTCAAATTGTCTGATGCGGCAGGTGAGCCAAATCCTAACAATCATTCAAGAAAGATTAGTGCCTTAATCGCACCGCATATCGATTTTCACCGAGGAGGTTTTTGTTATACTTATGCTTACAAGGAATTGGCTGAGGCGGAATCCCCTGATTACTTTCTCATTTTAGGAATTGCTCATTCTGAAGCAAAATCTCTTTTTGTCGCTACTAAAAAAGATTTCGTGACACCTTTGGGTACTGCCGAAACTGATAAGGATTTTGTTGATGAATTATCATCTCGCTGCAAGTTTGATTTATTCGAAGATGAATTTGCTCATAGAAACGAACATTCTATCGAATTCCAGATTGTTTTTCTTCAATACATCATTCAGAAATATCATCCGAACATTAAAAATCCAAAAATAATCCCTATACTGTGTTCTTCTTTTGATCAAATGTATCTTTCAGATACTCAACCTATGGATGTTCCTGAAGTTAAAGAGTTTATCCAGGCACTAAAATCCATTATCTCTGAGAGACGAGAAAAAATTTGCATTATCGCAGGAGTTGACCTTTCACATATTGGTAGGCATTTTGGTGATGATTTCAATTTGTCTCAGACAATCTTGCAAAACATTGAGAATGAAGATAAAAAATTAATTAGCGCCATAGAAAAACTTGATAAAAGAGAAGTTTTCGGATCTGTTCAGAAAGACTTTGACCAAAGAAAAATTTGTGGATTGCCAGCGATTTATACTTTATTGTCATTATTAGAAGAAACCAATGTGACGGAAGCCAAACTCCTTAAGTATTCCCAGTCAGTGAATATGGAAAATCAACTAATGGTCTCTTTCGCAAGTATGGCATTTTACAGTTAAGCGACATTCTTTAATAAAGAAACATAGTTATTCGCACCACTTCTTTTCTAATAATTTTCAATATTTAAATTGATAGTTGACTACTAAAATTCTTAAATACATAGTGTCCGAAGATTTTTTTAAAGAAAGGGTCAATGATGAGTTACAACATTCAAACAGGAAAAGTCAGTATCATCCTAACATATTCCGACAAAAAGCCTTATAGTGATGAGGATTTTAACGAGACGATAAAGTCCATTTTTTCGCAAACTCATAAGAACTACGAGGTTATTTTGATCGACATTAGGGGAGAATCATCGAAGCCAAATTTTCTTGATGAGAAAATTAGGAATCACAAAAAATTTATATATCTACCAGTAACTTTTAAGAATCGTGCTACTGCCCTTAATCAAGCTATTGATAAATCAAAGGGGAAATTTATCCTTCACATTAATAACGAATC
>CAZYWQ010000042.1:0-12077 GCA_964651675.1 uncultured Candidatus Sumerlaeota bacterium
CGCCAGCATTATCTGTTAAAAACAATACATTCTTTGACTTCTCAAGATATTCACACATTTTTTTGTAATCATCAATAGCACATTGTCCCTGCATCAATTCCCTTATCTCTTTTTCGATCTCCGTTGGTACACCAATACCACAATCAATCGAATTCCCTGCCAGAGCCAATCTGACTGCCCAGTATAACTTATCCTCCGCCTTTGAATAATCCTCCTTCAAATCCTCTATAATAGTCAAAGCCAACTTATTATGACGAACCTTTTCCTCTTTATAAGGATCAAAATTCCCTGTAACTTCTCCTATCACCTTATAAATCTTCTGTGAAAAAACAGGAGGTTGTTGATTCAAATCGACCTTTGACAAATATTCCAATGATCGCATCACACATTTTTTCTGAAGCTCAATATCATCAGTCACGATACGCACCGTTCTGATTACCGCCTCCAAAGCACAATTATAACATTCCAATTCCGCTTTCATCGATTCTCCTTAGACTAAAAATTTATTCAACTGGTGGTATGAAAAATAATAATTATTGTTTCAACACTTTTTTTCACAATCCACACTTTCCAACATAAGGAAAATTCCTTGAACTCATCATTATTATCCTATATAAGCTTTTTATAACAAATCAAAAGGTTGAAAAAATGACCAAATCAAGAAGAATTGTTATTTCCTCAATCCTCCTGCTTATCAGCATTTTGCTATTCTCTGAAACACAAAAGAAACAGATAGTTGCAAAATACAATTCATCCGAATTAACATCCAGCGATGTAACACTCTACAAAAATATCGAACAAATCAGGCAACATTTAGGAAGAAGGAATTGGAGAAAGGAGCTCATTGAGAATATCATTTTTGAGGATCTTCTTGCAAGAAAGGCTATAAAGGAAGGCTATGATAAATCTCAAAGTTTTAAGACACTATTTGAAGAAAGAAAGCGTAGACTTTTAATGAATTTGCTTATGCAAGATATCGACCGTTCCATCTCGATATCAGAAAATGAAATTAAAGAATATTATGACAAGCACATAGATGAGTATAAAAACCCAAAAGTAAGAAGAATAAGCTATATCTTCTTCGATTTTGGTACAGAGATTCCGACTGCTGAAGACGAACAAAGAGCCTTAGAGCGCGCCAAGACGATTTTAGAAAGAGCAAAAAATGGCGAAGATTTCAATGAACTCGCCATAAAATATTCCGATGCACCAAGTGGAAGAAGAGGCGGTAATTTAGGCTTCATTCCAAAAGGGAAATACAAATCCTTCGACAAAGAAGCCTGGTCTTTGAAAATTGGCGAATTCAGCGAACCTATCAAAACAAAATATGGTTACTGCATCATAAAAGTCGAAGAAGAGAAAGACAGTTGGATTACGCCATTAAGTAATGTTAAAATGTCGATTCGCAACAAACTCCGCGATGAAAAAAGACAGGCATCCTTAGACAACATCAAAGAAGAATATATCCGACAGAACAAAATCGGAAAAAATTTCGATATATTGGACAAGCATAATATCAAAGATGATGATGTTATTTTCTGGATAGCAGATTTCAAATTCACATATCGCGATTTTCTGAACTATCTTGATGAATACATAATAGACAGACAACTCAGGAAAGAACAAAAAAATGAAATACTATCCCAGATTTTCGAAGACAACCTGAATGTTAATATTGCACAGGATAAACTATTAGACAACAATGAAGAGAACAAAAAACAGATACAATTCATTAGAAATAATCTTTTATCCAACCTGTATATTGAAGAGAAACTAAAAGAGAAAGAACCTACGAATGAAGAACTACAGAATTACTTCACTGAAAATTACGATTCATTCAAAAAATATATAAACCGAAGGGTTAGTCTGATATTTATCGGCATTGGTTCTATAGAAGATCCCGAATCGAAAGCTGCCATTCATTATGCCTTCAAGAGAATCGAACCAAAAGTCAAAATGATAGAAGAAAAATTAAAGAACAACGAAGATTTTGAGAAGTTGGCAATGGAATATTCCGATGACTCTTCGGCAAAATTTGGTGGCGACATCGGATGGATACAGGAACCCTATAAAAGAGACCTGGATGGATATATTAGAAAATTGAAACAAAACGAAGTCAGTCAACCTATCAAGACAGACGACGGATATTACTTTCTGAAACTAATAGACATAAAACCTCCCGAATTAAGCGACATCAGAAATGAAGTAAGAGCAAGATTGGTTGATGAAATAAGAATAAAAATTAGAGATGAAATAAAAGATAAACTTTTTCAAGAACACAAGGTCGAGATTTTTTCTCAGGGCAATGACGAAACACAGTCGTAGCATTCTCTTTTAAAATCCGAAAACAGTTGACAAAATCATTGGTTTATACAATCTATGTATTAGAATTTCTCTAATTTAAAATAGGGGAATGGTATATGAAATATACGATAAAGTTTTTCTTAACGCCAATTTTGGCTTTTATATGTGGTCTTGTCGTTGCTCAACTCTGGATTCTAAAACTTTATCTCCTCGTAGTATTACCTGTTCTTGTTCTCATTCTTATACCACTAATCGAATATCTCTACTATGTCACCATTGTAAATAATCCCATCTATGTACTGATGAGAATATTATATGATGCACTGAATTTTGACAGAGTACAAGATGTGCGACTAACACTTTTAATCCCATCACGCTTAGGAAGATGTTTTATCCAGAGAATGCGAATAACCGCAAGAGGAAGTGAAAGAACTTATGGACTCTGGAAAATTGGGCTTAATCAGGGAGTCGCGGGCAAATGCTATATGTCCCGTTCGATAATCAAATTTGTAGTCGAAGGGAACTTCGTCGAATCGATGATTTCAGCTCTCGGTTTCACAGAAAAACAAGCCATACGATTTGTCAGGGATAGAAGAAGTTATCTTTGTGTGCCAATTCTAAAAAACAACAAAGTTTTAGGGATAATGAGTTTTGACGCAAACAGCAAAACAACATTTGCTGATGACAAAGTCGAACTCATAGAAAACTTCACGAAATATTTCTCACAATTATTGGGAGATTAATTATGGTAATACAAAGAACATTCGGTGAAGAATTTGGGGCTTCTTCTGAAGGAGAATGGGTCAAAAAGAAAGTGAAAGATGCCATCTTTTTAGTCAGACCCATTTCAAATGAAACCCTTAAAGAAACAATGGAACTCGAAAAAAGCTACATTCGATTGAAAAAACAAATTATCTGGGATAGTATCTTTAGAAGAATGGTCATTAACATAATCGGAACATTCCGCTGGATATTAGGGATAGGAGCTTCTGAAGGTCCTTAATCTCATCTCTCAATTCCGTGATCGAATTCTTATAAGAGAAATCACGGAAGCACTGAAGAACGGAAACTCGGAATAAAAACTTCTAATATACTTCATAGAAAAATTATCTTTTTTAATTCCTCTTATTTAAAATCATTATTCTATGAGATATATGAAAAATATCTATTTTCTATGAAACAATAATTATAATTGTATTTTATCTTTTAATTCCGTGCTTCCAAAATTCAGTGTTTCCGTGATTAGTTTTCTAAAAGAGGATTATTTACTTTTCAAATTTCCTTCACTCAAAACCATAACCTTGCCAGAGATATGAAATATATCTTCATTATGGGAAACAACAATCATCGTTGTATTCCATTTTTGATTCATTTCTCTCAATACGTTGACAATCTTACCAGTTGTTCTGCTATCAAGATTTGATGTCGGTTCATCGGCTAATATAATTTCAGGTTTATTCACAACTGCTCTGGCAACAGCAATCCGCTGACATTCACCACCGGACAGTTCACCTGCCAAAAGACTCATCTTGTCCTTAAGTCCAACCATCTCCAACGCCTCTATTCCCTCCTCACGAATATTAACATCATCATCACCGAACAATAACGGCAAGGTCACATTTTCAAGACAGGTGCGATCCTCAAGAAGCTCATAATTTTGAAAAATAAAACCGATTGTCCTATTTCTAAAAATCGACAACCTTTCATCAGGCAAAGAAGAAATCTCGACACTATTGATAATAATTTCTCCTTTAGTAGCCCTGGTTAATCCACCAATTATATTCAAAAAGGAAGTCTTCCCACAACCCGATTCTCCAGTAATGGCAAGAATTTCACCCTTATTAACCTCAAGATTTATACCATTAAGAATAGGGATGTTCGACTTTGAAGTAACTTTATGCAGGTTTATTATCTGAATAATGCTCATAGGAAGGGGAGATAGCACCAAAAATTTTAATTATCAAGAACAAGATAACAAAAATAAATCAAAAGACCCTTCAGTTAAAATCTGAAGGGTCCTTTATACTTTCGACTACCTAACGAGGTTTATTTCCATTCGAAATACTTATCGTCTTCGTTCACATTATGACCGAAAATGATTCGCAAGTGTTTTCTTGAGACCAACCAATGAATCGGTCTGCATACACCATACTCAAGAGCCGTTCCAATCGGATGCAGAGCATAAGCACACAATCTCAGCGGATGACATTCATTCGTTCTGAAATAAGTATGACCCATTGAAACATTCGAAGCAATGAATGTAAACGCCAATATCATTATAAGAATTGCGACCTTTTTCTTCATTTTTAGGTCCCCTTTCTCATTAATCATCTTAGATATAATATCGGCAAAAGTGCCTTATAAGTCAAGTTAAATTTTTTTCGCTATTTTTTCGATAATTTTTCTTTTAGTTTCCTGAAATTGAGAAATATATAGTAATTTACTTGATAATAACATTTTCTTGTCATAGACATACATAATACATTGTTTTGTGGTTAATATATTTTGAAATTATTGATAACATACGAATAGGAGTAATATAATGAAAATTACGAGACTATTTCATCCTTATTTTAAATCAACGACATTTCGAGTCATAGCAACACAATTTTTAATGTTGTTATTTCTCACAATCTCGATTGGTTATACGATCTTTGCTTCTCAGCAGCTCTACATTGGACAACCAATTGATATCAGTACAAATACAGAGGAGGATAGCAATCCTGATGTTGCATATTCAAGCAGCGGTGATTTTTTTGTAGTTGTGTGGGACAGATATGGTTCACCACATAATGTCTTCGCCAAAAATGTCTCTTCTGATGGGAGTCAATCCTATGAATATGTAATAAGCAATGGAACCTGGAATGAAAGCGAGCCTAAAATCGCCTACGACCCAAGTGGTAATACCTTTCTTGTTGTCTGGTTAGATAGTAGAAGTGGTACAACAGTATATGGATTAATACTTGATTCTACAGGCACTCCATCAGGAAGCGCATTCAAAATTCCTTCATCTACAAACGAGTGCCGTAAAGCTGATGTAGGCTCCTGTAATGGCAAGTTTCTTGTTGTCTGGGATGAAAATAATCCCGCCGATCCCGCCTATTATGAAATAAAAGGAAGATTAATATCCACATCAGGTTCTTTATTAGGAACGGAACTTACAATTGCAGATATAGGAACAAGTCTTATCAGAGAAAATCCTTCGGTGACTAAAAATTCCGATTCAAAATGGCTTGTTGTATTCGAAGAAGACGCAAATGCTGCTACTACGAATATTGAGGGAAGATTTATCAATAGCAATGGTACTTATAGAACAGGTATTTTCACTATAGCAAATGATGCAGTCGATGAGAGAAATCCTGCTGCTGCCGGATTTTCTAATAATTACTTCGTTGCTTATGATTACTACACTGATGTCTCTAACATCGATTTAAAGGGACAAATATTTAACAGCTACGGAAGCGCTTCATCTTCGGTATTTTTTATAGCAAATACTTCCGAGGATGAACATGGAGCCTGTATAGCCTATAGTGGATCAAAAAATCTTGGGTACTCTGTATCTTACTCAGATTATGCGTCAGCTATGTTAGACAATATAGCCTGGGTAAAATATACAACAACAGGTGCAATGTATTCAAAAAAGTATTTCATTTATACAACCGATTATGAAACTGATGGTGCCTTTACTTACAACACAAAAACAAAAAATCTGTTATGTGTTTATAGAAACTCAAGTGTTGGAAGTGGAAATATATATGGTGTAAGAGCAGATGGTGGTGGTGAGGAAGCCTTAATCGATTATGGCTCAACCTATGGTCTATACAGATATGATGATTATGAACACTCACAACTCCACACACTTAGTCCAATATTTACAGTATCCGCAGATGTTAATGAAGATGGCTATGATGAATTATATATCAATTTTGGATTTCCCTACGGTCTCTGGGAATATGATTATGAGATATATACTCAAATATCAAAAGTTAGCCCGGAATTTATAAAGGTCAGCAACCTCGATACAAATTCCTTCGATGACGAGCTTATAATTGATTATGGACCCGGTTATGGTCTCTATGTCTATAATGACGGTATTCATAAAAACATAAATCCAATATCGCCGGAAGATGCTGTGCCTGTTTATTATGGTACATACGATAGAGATTGGATTGCTATTGATTATGGACCTTCTTATGGACTATATCAATATGATGATGTCTCCGAGAGTCATACAAAAATTCATCCATTAAGTCCAAAATTTATGCTCGCTGGTAATATCACAGGATCATCTGCTGGAGAACTAATCACAGATTTTAATTCACCTTATGGTATCTGGTATTATGGATGGGGACTCTGGTGGCAAATCAACACTGTTACATCCGAATCTATCATAAGCATAAATATGGATAATAGTAATTCCGTATATGAACTCGCCATTGATTATGGTCCCAGCTACGGACTATATCTTTACACAGATGGAACACATTCCAAGCTAAATTCCATTAGCCCTGAAAATATGATTGCCACTTTTCTTAACTCATCCTATTATGAAACACTTGTGATTGACTATGGATCCTTAGGAATCTGGGAATGTGATAAATTAGGGAATCATACTCGGATCAATACAGCCAATCCTGAAGATATGCTCGGGATAAACCTAAACCGCTATCCATCAGGAGATATACTTGTTGATTATGGTTCTGCTTATGGTCTCTGGATTTACAATAAATATACAGGACATACCCAAATCAATCCAATTAGCCCTGAATCAATGACGAAAGTTATGAATTTATATTGATTTATAAATGGTATCTCATTATCATCTGTCATGCTGAACTTGTTTCAGCATCTCAATCAAGATTTCAAAGCAAATACTGTTATCTTTTCTTATTAACCCCACAATTCATTGTGGGGATATAGAGAAACTAGGTACTATATATATTTTTTCTTTTTTACACCACGATAAATCGTGGTGTTAATGATACAACTTCCTAACGCATCCAGTGAGAAACAGAAGCTCTTATTCTGTCCATTTGTATTGTCCATTTCGTCAATCCTCAATTTCAATTGACAATACAAATGCGGTATGAATATGTTTTTCAAACAGATGGATATTAGAGTGAAGCAGATTTCAGAATAAGGTAATTTTTATGGGTACAAATTCACCTTTATTGAGGATGAAGGATATTTGTAAGTCATTTGCTGGAACAGTTGCGCTGGCAAATGTGCAATTCGAGTTGCAATCAGGAGAAGTTCATGTTTTAGCAGGTGAAAATGGAGCAGGTAAAAGCACACTAATCAAGATTCTCTGCGGTGTCCATACCGATTACGGAGGAACTATCGAACTCGACGGCAAATCAGTCAAATTTTCCTCTCCATTAGAAGCTGCTTCGTATGGAATCACTGCAATTCATCAGGAATTATCACTTGTTCCTTCGATGAGTGTTGCAGACAATATATTCTTAGGACGAGAAAAAACAAGATTGTTCGGACAGGTGGATTTCACATCACAAAAATCCGCAAGTCAGGAAGTCCTGAATAAATTAGGTGTTCAAGTCGATTTAAAGCGATTAGTCGAAGAGTATCCTATCTCACTTCAGCAAATGATTGAAATAGCAAAAGCGCTATCAATCAAAGCAAACATTATTATTATGGATGAACCAACAAGCGCCCTAACCGAACCTGAGGTTGAAATCTTGTTTGAAACGATAACCAATCTAAAAAAGCAGGGATGCTCGATAATTTACATTACGCACAAAATGGAAGAAATTTATCGAATCGCTGATAGAATTACGGTACTGCGTGATGGAAACTATATTATCACTGCATCAGCTTCGGATTTGTCAAGACAGCAGCTAATTCAGGCGATGGTTGGACGCGAAGTAAGTGACCAGTTCCCAAAACGGACTTATACAGAAAGTTCCGAAAGTCTTAAAGTCGAACATTTTAGCGTTTCGGACATTAGTGGAAAGCGAAAATTAGTAGATAATGTATCATTTACTATTCGCAAAGGTGAGATATTAGGTATAGGTGGATTAAGAGGTTCAGGATCGAGTGAATTACTCAATGGTATATTCGGCAGTTTAGGAAGTGTTACAAGAGGAAAGATATTTGTAAATGGTGAACCGTTCAAAGTGCGTTCACCTCAGCACTCAATCAATCAGGGAATCGCTCTACTAACAAATGATCGAAAAACAACAGGACTTGTTCTGGGAATGAATGTTGTTCAGAATATAACACTTGCATCGATTCCTCGTTATTCTCAATTATACTGGATGCAAAATAGGGCAGAAATTCAAGGTGCTGAAAAACGACAAAAAGAATTAAATATACGAGCTGCAAATTTAGAAATGGATGTCTCCGAACTTTCTGGAGGTAATCAGCAAAAGGTAGCTCTGGCAAAATGGATCGAGATAGAACCGAGAGTATTGCTTCTTGATGAACCGACTCGTGGAATCGATGTCGCATCCAAGTACGAAATCTATGAACTAATGAATAAGTGGACATCGCGTGGATGCGCAATTGTTTTAATAACATCCGAAATGCCCGAATTACTTGCATTAAGTGATAGGATAATTGTAATGCATCGCGGAAGAATTACTGCAAGATTCGAAAAGAATGAAGCCACACAAGAAAATATAATTCATGCGGCGATGGGAGTCGACAATGAAATTGCTTAACGGAAAAAATATAGAAACTACAGAAGTTTCGACATTATCTCGGATTTTTCAGTACTCTACCACAAGAGCATTTTTATCACTACTGGTTATTTTTCTAATAGGAGTTATGTTTAATGGTGATGGAGCCTTTTTCAAGTGGTCGACACATCGTGATATGTTACGGCAATCATCAGTCTTTGGAATCCTTGCCTGTGGAATGACACTGGTAATAATCACGGCAGGTATCGATTTATCAGTTGGGAGTATACTTGGATTAAATGCAGTCTTATTTTCCATCTTGAGTATGCACAAGGAATGGAATCCATTCTTCTCCATTATTTGCTGTATGATAGTAGGGATGTTTTTAGGATCTATTTCGGGATTTTTTACCGCAAATTTTAAAATACAACCTTTCATAGCCACATTAGCGATGATGGCATTTGCACGAGGTCTGGCAAAATTAATCTCACACGGAATGAAAATAGCCACTTCAATCCGACAACCTGACGGAACCTATATCTTTAAGGAAGAACCACCTATTTTTAGTATGATTGATTCCCGAATTTTAGGCGGAAACATCTCTATGGTCACGATCATTTTCATTTTTTGCCTGATAATTTCCTGGATCATACTTTCGAAATTGCGTGTAGGCAGGTATTTGTATGCGGTTGGTGGAAATGAAGAGGCAGCGCGATTATCGGGAGTTCCCGTTAAACGTGTGAAGATATTTGCCTATGGAATGAGTGGATTATTTTCTGCAATTGCAGGAATTTGTCAGGCAGCACAGGAATATCAAGGTGATCCTGAGGCAGGTAAAGAATACGAATTGTCTGCGATTGCAATGGTTGTTATTGGAGGAACAAGTTTAATGGGAGGAAGAGGTGGAGTATTTCTGACACTGCTTGGAATACTAACAATCGGTTATCTTGACAAGATATTAAGTATTAATGCGGTCGGAGAAGCAAGTCGTTTGATTCTGACAGGAGTAATTATTATTCTGGCAGTCCTATTACAACGCCGAAAGAAATAGCTTTTGGGACAGAACGATGTTCTGAGAGAAGGTTTTTCAAGATCGACTAATTCAAATCTCTCCTTTGAAAAACAAGAATGCTTAATAACCAGCAAAGAACTATATAAACAACTGAAACTATAACCAGTCTATAAATCTCCGTTAAATCACTCTTCCAGGGATTCCCTACTCCAATTGCCACATCGGATGACATTACCAATGGCAAATCAAGATAGGATGTAAACACATAATCGGACAGATTAAAATATTTAAACTTTAACAAATGCTTGATGGGTTCAATCGTAAACAAAGTTCCGACCGCACCACCAACAGCAACCGCAACATTTCGTGATAACACCGAAATGAAAAATCCGTAAGTAACTGTTGCTAATAATGGAAATAAAAGAAAAACAAAAGATTTAATTAGTGCAACGAACATCTCCATCTTCGTATATATAACCAAATTATCCTCTGTTATATCCTGAAAATCATAAGCGAAATAACCACACAGCACTGCTATCACAATTGGAATCAATAGTAGTAATAACATATAGATTACTGCCATAAGCCACTTGGCAACAAGAAACTCGATTCGCTTAACAGGTTGTGTAAGAATAACCTTAAGCGTGCCTCTTGTCGACTCATTAGCAACAATAATGGAGGAAAAAATAATTGCGAAAAGTGGAAGAATCGATGTGCTAATGCCTATCATAGTCGTAACTAAAAAAGAAAAACCTGTAATCTTCAACTCTGTCGATGTAATACCAATACCCTTCACTATCACCAAAGTGCTTAAAACGACACAGATTATGCCCAGATAAGCAATCTTGGATTTAGAATGCTTTATTATTTCATTCTTCAGCAATTTAAGAATTCTTGATAGCATAATTATTCTTCCGAAATCCCTTTTTCTCCTGTCAGTTCCAAAAATAATTCTTCAAGAGTCCTCTTGACCTTGTAAATTGAAGATACATAAATACCTGATTCACAAAGAAGTTTATTTAGCATATCAGGAGTAATAGAATAAAGTTTAAGTTTGATAAAATCACCATTAATCAAAAGTGTTTCGCCGATTTCTTTTTCTTGAATGAACTGTTTAATCTTTTCTGGTTCGGGATATGTAATATTAAGAATACATTCCGAAAAGTTAAGGAGTTTATCTAATGAATCACAAGCGACAAGTTTCCCCTCATCCAAAACAGCAACCTTATTACAAACCTCTTCAATCTCATACAAAAGATGACTCGATATAATAAATGTAATATTACTATTCTTCGATAGAGTTCTAACCAATTCCCAGACTTCGCGAGTACCCTCAGGATCCAAGCCACTTGTAGGTTCATCAAGAATAACGATTTTAGGTTTAGTAATAAGTGCCTGAGCAATACCCAGTCGTTGTTTCATCCCGTGAGAATAAGTTCTGACCTTATCATTAGCTCTATTCAAAAGCCCAACGATATCCAGAGTTTCATCAATCAATTTTTTATTATTCATATTAGAGAGTCTGGCGAGTAATGAAAGATTTCGGCGTGCAGAAAGATTATCATAAAAAGCAGGTTCTTCGATCAAAGCACCAATTTCTTTGAGATACGATGTCACTTCCTTATGTTCTTTGTTGAGAATTCTTATTGCGCCTGATGAAGGATAGACAAGTCGGACAAGCATATAAAGCGTTGTGCTTTTCCCCGCACCATTCGGTCCTAAAAAACCAAAGATGTCCCTTTCATACACCTGAAATGAAAGGTTATCTATAACTAACCTCTTGCCAAAATATTTTTTCACACCAACAAATTCAACAACAGGATTAGCCATATCACTCATCTTCTTTTTGTTCAGTTGTTAACAATTTTTGAACAACATTCTTAACTGTATTTCCATCAACTACCTTATCTTTTGATTTCAGGCTCTTCATAACAATGCCCATCACTTTTCCCATCTCTCTCATTGAAGAAGCCCCTGTTTCCTCGACTACCTTTTTCACTTCAGTCGTTATCTCTTCTTCCGAAAACTTTTCAGGCAAATAAGCTTCGAGAATCTTAAGTTCTGCTTCCTCTTTTTCTACAAGATCCTCTCTATTTCCTTTCTTAAATTGATCAATAGAATCG
>CAZYWQ010000043.1:0-12025 GCA_964651675.1 uncultured Candidatus Sumerlaeota bacterium
GAATTACTATAGATAGCAAATCCTATGATAACAAGCACGATGAGTACTACAATGTTTTGTTTTTGTGATGTAAGAACCATATTTTCTGTTTATAAGAAGTGTATAACCTAATGTAAACCATATTTTGTTTCGTATATTGCTTGATTTCTGTCAATTAAATTATGTTTGTAGATTGAATAATCGAAACAAGAATCGGAGTTAGCCTGTACCAAAAATAATTTGACTACAGATTATTTTAAAAGTATCAGTTTGTTATAATTTTTATAATGGCTATGTTGTTATTATTTGGGATTATTCCAGTAATTGGACTGATGCTTTCTATTTAAAGTAAGGGAAAAGTTTCAACTTGTTTAGGGAAATTATAAAGAATCGTCACATATTGATTGCGATGATAAAACGGGACTTAAAGGCGAGGTATATTGGCTCTGCTCTGGGTATTTTTTGGTCTGTTATAAATCCATTGATTATGCTATCGATATATATTGTATTGTTTTCGAAGATCTGGGAAGCTAAGATTGGGAGTGGTGAAGGTGGATTACAGGATTTTGCTATCTATCTTTGTTGTGCACTATTCCCCTGGATTGCTATCAGCGAATCTATATTGCGTTCGACTAATATCATCATCGAACATTCTACTCTCATAAAGAAAGTGTCATTTCCTCAGACTATATTACCTCTTTTTGCAAATTTATCAAGCTTTGTTCATCTTTTAATAGCATATCTGTTGTTCTTAATTTTCTTATTGATAACTCAAGGACCACAGGTATTTTTGTATATATTATTTTTACCGTTAGCTTTTCTTTTACAGTTGTTTTTTACTTTGGGACCATCCTATTTTCTTGCCACAATTAATGTGTTTTTCAGAGATACATCACAGGTAATGGGAGCAATCTTTACATTTTTATTCTGGGGAACACCGATTGTTTATTCTCCGAGTATTTTTAAGGTTAAAGCAGCAAAGTATTGGTTTATGATTAATCCATTCAGTCAGATAGTAAATATCTATCGGGATATTTTGATGTATCATAAGGCACCCAATATTGGTGGATTGTTATATTTAATTATACTCTCAGCTATTATGTTTGTGGTTGGAGTAAAGGTATTTCAAAGGTATAAGAGAAAGTTTGTTGATGAGGTTTAGCGGATGATTGTTATAAAGGTAGATGAGTTGTGCAAAAAATATAAGTGTTATTCGAGTCCGTTTGACCGTGTTAAAGAGAAACTTAGTTTTGGACATAGGAAACTTCATAGAGAATTTACGGCTTTGAATAATATTACTTTTTCGGTGAATAGGGGAAGTACAGTTGGAGTGATGGGTCCGAATGGTGCTGGAAAAAGTACTTTGTTAAAAATCTTAGCAGGAATCATTGAGCCAACAAGTGGAAATGTTGAAATAAGTGGTAAGATTTCATCCATAATAGAACTTGGTATGGGCTTTCATTCTGAATTTACAGGCAGAGAAAATATTGGGATGAATGCTTCACTTCTGGGTTTTAAACAGGATGAAATTAATCAGATGTATGATGAGATTATTCGATTTTCGGAACTCGGACATTATATCGATATGCCTGTAAAGACTTATTCTTCGGGGATGTTTGTTCGATTGGCATTTTCTATAGCGATTAATGTTAATCCGGATATATTGCTGATCGATGAGGCATTGGCTGTTGGAGATGCAGTTTTTGCACATCGATGTTTAAGCAAAATTAGAGAGTTGCAAAAACGGGGAGTTACGATTTTTTTTGTTTCTCACGATGTTAATACGATTTCCTTAATATGCGATTATGCGATGATGTTGGATAGAGGGAATCTGATTGCTAAAGGGAATCCGAAAGAGGTAATACATCGGTATAATGTGACGATAGCTGAGAGATTATCAGCGCAGCCTGTGAGTGGTTCAAGGGGAATAACATTTCATGAAATAGGTGCATTACAGACCGGTGGAGATTTGCTTGAACAAAGATTCGGAACATTTGAGGCGAAAATTGTTTCTGTTCGTTTATTCAATTCTGAAGGGAAAGAGACTACTAAGATTGTGGCTGGTGAAATTGTAAAAGTAAAATATGAAATTTTATTCAATGCGAATGTTGATAATCCTGTTTTTGGTGTGATGATAAAAAATCGGGTCGGACAAGAAGTCTTCGGAACGAATACTTATCTGAAGAAGATTGATACTGGATGTTATCTTGAAAGGGAAAAAGTAATCGTTGATTTTGAATTGTCAATGAATATTGGAGTAGGATCTTATACTCTGTCATCGGCTGTGCATACTGTTGGTGGACATTTTTATGATTATAGAGTTGATGTGCTGGTATTCGAAGTTGTGGGACCTTTAGATTGTATCGGTATCTCAAAACTTGATTCTCAAGTAAGTTTTCAAAAAGAAAAAACTGATGAGAAAAAATCAGAACGGGAATTGATTCAGATTTTTTATGGTGATGCACCTCAAGAGTTGGTAATGGATAGTCATAGTGATAAATTTATAAAAGGGGAGTGGTATGTGCCTCATCAGGAGCAGGATTTATGGGCAAGGTGGATGGGTAAAAAGGGTGTTGTTTACTTATCAAAGCAAGATTCATCGAACCACATTTTGATTAATTTTAAGACATATCATCCTAAGGTATCTTCTGAATCAATAAGTGGTGCGGTTTTTGTGAATAATGAGGAGGGAAGCAAATTTTCTCTTAATGATAATGATTGGCATATACTGAAAGTTCCGATTAAATCTGATGTATATGGTAATTTGTTAAAAGTGGAAATTGTGAGTGATAAGATTTGGATTCCTAAAAAGATTGATGAGAATTCAACCGACCAAAGAGAACTTAGTATTCTTGTTAATAAACTATGGATTGAGTAATTTAAGGTAGTTTGATCTAAAAAATAATTAAAAGACAACTATGAAAATTGCATTTGTAATACCGTGGTATGGAGAAAATATTCCGGGTGGTGCTGAGGCTCTATGCCGAGATTATGTTAAGCAATTGTTGAAAAGAGGCTATGATACCGAAGTCCTGACAACTTGTGTTTCGAATTTTGAAAGCAATTGGAATGAGAATTATCATAGCGAAGGGGAGTATAATGAGAATGGAGTTGTAATCAGGAGATTCAGTGTTAAAAAGGGTAATCATAGCCACTTTAATACTATTAATGATAAATTTATTCATCGTTTTCGAGTTAATGTTAAGGAAGAAAAATTGTGGATGAGTGAAGGGATTAATAGTGATAGTCTTTATGATTACATTGCTGATAATGTTAATAATTACAGATTTGTTTTCATTCCGTATTGTTTCCCGACAACTTATTATGGGATGCAGGCATCTGATTATAAAGGATTTCTTATTCCAGCGCTTCATAACGAAGGTTATGCCTATATGCGATTGATCAGGCATCTATTTGAAAGTGCAGATGGATTGATTTTCAACACAAACACGGAGAAGAATTTTGCTGATAGAATTTACGATTTGAATGGAAAGAGGAATGTTGTTCTTGGAGTGGGGATAAATACTAATATTAAAACAAATCCTGATTCTTTTCGAAATAAATTTGGAATCGATTCAAGATTCATTCTGTATGCTGGTCGGAAAGATAGAACTAAAAATGTTCATAATTTGGTAAGGTTTTTTGATAAGTATTCCAAAGAAGGAAAAAATGATTTGAAGTTGGTGCTTATTGGAAGCGGAGAAGTTGAGTTACCAGAAAATAATGCGATAATAGACCTTGGATTTTTATCAGAAGAAGATAAGTATAATGCCTTTGGGGCATCTGAGATTTTTTGCCAGCCAAGTTTGAATGAGAGTTTTTCGATTGTTATGATGGAAGCGTGGTTTTTAGGGAAACTTGTGATTGTGGATTCGAATTGCGATGTGACGAAGAATCATTGTATTGAGTCTAATGCGGGTTTATATTATTCCGACTATTGTGAGTTCAGAGAGATTTTGAATTATTTGTCAGATAATTCTGATGTTGCGAAGACAATGGGAGAAAATGGACGGAAGTATGTTCTGACTAATTATCAATGGGATGATATTATTAAGAGATTTGTTAATTTTGTTTTGTAGTACAAAATTGCAAGGTTTTTAATAGTAATGTTCATAAACAAAATTGTAGGGGCGAGGTTTCCTCGCCCACATTTTAGGGCGGGGTGACCCCGCCCCTACAGTAAAGATTGAGATTGATTTAAAAAATGAAAGAAAAAATTTCAGGTTCTGTTCATCAAATACTTCATGGTATGTATCTGGCTGATGCAATAACGAATGATGCATTTGAAATTCAGAAAATTTTGAGGGAGTCCGGATATAAATCCGAGATATTTGCTAATCTTGATTTTGTGTGTCCTGAATGCAGAAAAAAGGTTTTTGATTATAAAGAGTATAAAAAATATTCTTCGGATGATAGTATATTAATTTATCATTATTCGACTCATTCTCCAATAACAGATTTTGTTGTGGGTCTATTAGATAAATTAGTTTTACGATATCACAATGTCACGCCTGCGGATTATTTTCATTTTTTTAGTTCGGAATTAAAAGGGGAAATGGATCGTGGAAGAAGAGATTTGTTAAGGCTCAGAGATAGAGTGGCAATGGTTCTGGCTGATTCTGAGTATAATCGAATCGAGATTGAAAAATTGGGATTTAAAAATACTTTCGAGTTTCCTATTGCCATAAACTTTGATAAATTCGGCAGCAAATGTTCTGAGAAAGTACTCTCGAAGTACGGTGATGGATTCACAAATATAATTTTTGTTGGAAGAGTCGCACCGAATAAAAAGTATGAGGATTTGTTGAAGGTTTTTTATTATTTTAGTGAGATAAATAAGAAGTCGCGATTGATTCTTGTTGGCTCTTATGAAAGTGCAAGAGAGTATTACAGCTATTTAAAATATGTTGAGAGTTATTTGGGTCTGGAGAATGTAATTTATACAGGTATAGTCACGCTTTCGGAATTAATTTCTTATTATAAGGTTAGTGATTTATTTTTGTGTATGAGTGAACACGAGGGTTTTTGTGTACCATTAGTAGAAGCGATGTATTTTCGGGTACCGATTATAGCGTGTGATTTCACAGCAGTTCCTTATACACTTGGTGGTGCTGGTATATTGGTTCATCAGAAAAAATTTGTGGAAATTGCTGAGTTAATGGATGTTGTTATCAAAAATGAAAATTTGAGAGCGAAAATTGTTGATGGTCAAACACAAAGGTTAAATTATTTTTCAAAAGATAATGTCAGAAATATGTTAAATAAATTTGTGAAAATGCTTTCGGGGAATTGATTCAGGATTATTGAAAGCGTTTCTGTTCGATGTATAAAGAATTCTGAAAAGTTAAACTTTTATGAGTGTTTATTCCATATCGAGATTAAGACAATCATTGGTTCGGTATAAAAATGAAATAATATTTTTGATTATAGCGATTCTGTTTTTTTTATTTTTTTCTTATCAGTCATTGAAACATTTTTATTCTCTTAATGTCAATGGTTTGGACCTTGGAGTTTATACCCAGTCAGTTTATTCAGTTTTGAAAGGGAGAATATTAGTAAACACCTTATTGCCAGAAAATATGGAGCCTACAAGTCATCTGGCACATCATTTTGATCCGATTCTTTTTTTCTTTGTGCCATTTATTGCAATATTTCCTTCGGCACTTACTCTTCTATTATTACAGAATTTGCTCATAAGCGTTGGCAGTTATTTTCTTTATCGCATTGCTTTATTGAAAACACATTCCTTCATCTTCGCTCTTGCGTGTGTGATTTTGTATTTTTTATCTCCTTTCAACAATGCATTTAGTGATTTCAGACCAAGCAGATTGATGACAATATTTTTACTTTCAGCAATTTATTTTAAAATGAAAAAACAAAGTTTGTTTTTCTGGATTAGTGTTTTACTTGTTTTATTTACGAAAGAGACAGCATCATTTTCGATAATGGTGCTTGGATTAGTTTTTATAACGATGAGAAAGTGTTTGAGGGATGGTGTTTTACTAATAATAATTGGATTGATTTGGTTAATTGTAACTATGGGAGTTTTTATTCCTTATTTTGGTGGACACTCTTATTTATTTTTGGAAAATTTATATTCTTTACGGGGAACGATGTTGAGTGGAGATCAATCTTTTCTCGAATCATTGAAGAATTGCTTATCAAAAGTTTCTCATGAAGATATGTTATTTTTAAGGATGTTGTTTTTATCGGTCTTATTCCTAATTTTTCTAAGTTTGCGATGGCTCCTGGCGCTGATTCCATTTGTAATTGCTATTGGCTTAGTCAATATCCCGCATTATTCGCATTATAATATGTTAAATTGGTATGTGATGCAATACTGGGCTTTTTTATTGGTTGGATTGATATATGGTACAAGAAATTTAAAATATTTTTTGAGAGTAAAAAAGATAAAATTTGCTAATAAAAATAGATTCTATATTCTTATTTCAATTCTTTTGGTAATTGTGTCATTGGTACAACATAATCGGTGTTCTTTTCAGTCGCCATTTTTTATTCACTATGATAAAGAACCTTTGAGAAGAAGGACATTTAAGAAAAAACTTTTCACGATGTTTGATCAAATTCCGAATGATGCTATTGTTGCTACTGAAAATAATATTGCTCCATTTTTATCTACTCGGGAATTTATTTATGTTCTTCCATTGGTTAAAAAAAATCCTGATTATGTTTTACTTTGCTTAAAGATACCTCCCTGTTTTATTAGTGATAATCAGTATGAGAAGTTCAGAAATTATCTTTTGAATGGTGAGAATTATGAATTGGTAAGTTCAACAAAACAGAATTTTTTGTTTAAGCGTAAAGGTCATACTATTCCTTATACACCTTTTATCAGTGCGGATTTGAAGGTAGAGAATATTGAATGGAGTGATGGTATTCGACCAAAGGCAAACATCACTTTGAATATCAAGAATAATGGATTTGTTAGCATAGATAAATTTGGTGCGGATATGGTGAATGTGGGAATTGTAATTGCTCGTACGGAAGAGCATATATTAATACGCGATTTTGAAAGGATTAATCTTCCGCAGGATATTAATCCCGGAGAAAGTATTTCACTTAAATTTTCTGTAGAGGTTCCATTAGAAAATGCTAATTTGTTGAAAATAGATTTGGTAAATGAGGGACATTTTTGGTTCGAGTGGATTGGTGGAAAACCTCTTTATATAAAGATTCCGAAATAAATGAATAATAATACTTGATTAATGTTTTTTGAGTTCTAAATTTTCTCGAAGTTATTATAGTGTGATAAAAATATGAGATACTTTGAATGTAATAAAGAGATTCTAAGCTTGGATAGGCTAAGAGAAGAGTTGATAATTGAGACGGCATCGAATGCTGGAGATGTTTTATCTGTCGATATCTATGGAGTTCCTCCTTCTCATCCGGATAATCATTTAGGTTATTGGAATTTTAAATTACCTCAGAAGGAAATCCGCATTAATATGCAACTCGATTTCAATGAGATTTCCTTTAATTCTGTTAAGCCAAATTATAAATATAAGGACAGAACTTTATTCTGTCCCTACGAGGATTCGTGGATCAATCCTGAGTTTCGATTCGGTAAGTTTTTAAATCTTTCGATTGTTCTCTGGAAAGAAAACAATATAGTTGAAGCGAAACCATTTGAGATTTTGCTTAATAATGCATCACAACAAAAGTTGCAGTTATCTTTGGGACATTTAAAACGCTTAGATGAATCTTCCATTTACTTTAATCATTTCTGTAAAGAGAAAATACCTCTGCCTCAGTTGTTGGTTATCGAATCCACATCAAGATGTAATTTGAAATGTCCGATGTGTCCGAGATCAATGGATAAGAGTCCATCAGGTGAATTTGCAGATTTGGATGAGTCCGTGCTTATTAAATTGGAGAATGCAATTGCGAACTGTAATTCGGTTTGTTTGTCCTGGATGGGTGAACCTTTGGTGAATCAGAGATTGGATAAGATTATTCAGAGAATAAAGGCGATTAATAATAAAGTATTAGTTACGATGACAACAAATGGGATGTTGTTAGATGAGAGTTGGGCTGAGAGGCTGATTGATAGCGGTGTTGATGCGATAAGCTTTTCCATCGATTCTAATGACGATGCTATTTATGAAAAAATTAGAGTTGGCGGAAATCTGAAAAGAGTGAAGGACAATATCAGAACTCTCAATAAGATTAAGAAGAGTAAATTATCTCTTAAACCAGCCATCAATATTGCTTATGTTGGTGGAGAGGAAAATATTGATCAGATACCAAACATTATACAGATGGCTGATGAATTGGGGATAAAGACTGTTTCGTTAGCACCAATTGATGATTTTACTCTGACGGCTGAATATGAAAATAAAATTGGTTTCTCGGAAGATACTAAGAAAAGAGGAAGAGAGGCTTTTTATAAGGCTGAAAGTATGGCTGGAACCAAAGGAATTAAAATTTCTTACGAAATGCCAATTCAATTTTTCAATTTTCTCGATATCAAAAAAGAGGAGTATACGGTTGATAAAGAGTTATTCAACAATGATGTGTCTAATGAGGAGATTAAGAGGAATGGATTACAAAAAGGTTGTTATGTTCCGTGGATGCATTCGTTTATTGCCCACAATGGAGATGTGCATCCGTGTTGTATTTCATCGAGAGTGCTTGGAAACCTGAAGGAGAATACATTTGAGGAAATCTGGTACGGAGATAAGTATAGCGAATTTAGAAATCGATTGAAGAGTTATAATCCCAATGAGGAATGTCGTAGGTGTCGGAGAGTTGTATGGAATAAATCGGAGTTTGTTGAATCGCTCAAGGATTGGATGGAAGTTGGAAGACATGAAATACATGGTTTGGGATGGAATGCTATAGAGAAAGATGATTTAAATAAAAAATATAGAGTAATATGCAAGAAAGCCACATTGTTTTTGCGTAATTCTCATAAACCTTATCTTTCGATCCAAATGGGAAGTGAATCGTTTAGGATAGCTCAGGTAAGGATTTATGCGAATGATAAAGAAGTTGGTTTGATTTATGTTTCTGGTGGATGTAAGACTGTCTATTTTAAACTTCAGGATGATGCAAGTGATATATTCAAAATCGATATATTGTTAGAATCGAGTGATATGAAATTGAAGGTTTATAGTGTTAGATTATTGGTGAGAAACGAAGTTCCTTTTATACATAGATTGATAACAAGTATGAGGAAGATTAGTGTTGTTCATTATCTTTCTAAATTAAGTGCTTATATAAGCTATACGAAATACTTTATTTTATCCCTCAAAAGGAAGATCTTATAAAATGAGATCATAAATTGAATAAAAATCAGATTACAGCTCTTCATTTTTATCTGCCAAAGTTATTTCCATTACTAATGCGTATCTTCAATAATATGTAGTGAGGGTCTTTAGACCCGTTATTGTTTTATGTTATTAAAACGCACCTAAAGGTGCTCACTACATTTTTCAAGTGCAAGGAAACCTTATCCCTACAATTAATCAAGTTGTGAAGTAGATTACATTATAGAATTTCTCTATCAAGTTTTTAAAAGTTTTTGACGATATATAGTATGTAAGAATTAATCATTTTAGTTAGGATTAATAAGTTTTAAAGTATTATGAGAAGTATTATTAAAGTGTTTGTGGTGTATCTTTTTTTAACCTTTATGGGGATCACTGCGTTTAGTTTACAACAATATTCTGGTATTGAATTTGGCAGTTCTTATGTAGATAATTCTTCTCCTTTGATTGCTGATATCAGACCCGATGTGCCTGGAAAAGAAATTGCAGTAGGTTGCCTTGATGGTTATTTGTATGTTTTTAGCGCACAAGGACAAGAATTATTTCGTTATGATGCTGGAGTTGGGATCGATTCATCTCCTGCTGCTGGGGATCTTGATTGTGATGGTTTCCTTGAGATTGTTTGTGGTATGGGTTCACTTGATACTGTGAATAAACGCAATTATCATGGTGGTATTATCGTAATTGATAGATTTGGTAATAAAGTTTGGGGGTATCAGAATACTCCAATCCAACCTGTGGGCGAGTTTGGAGATTCAGATTTGCCCTTTGTAATTCCCGAGAATATACCATATGCGGTAAATGATGGCTATGCAGAGTTTATGGAATCGACACCAGCATTGGCTAATGTTTCAGACGGTCCAGAATTGGAGATTTTTATTGGATGCCTGGATTTTAATTTCTATGGCTTCAATTCTGATGGAACACTTTTGGATAATAGAATTGATGATGATGGAGATGGCAGGATTAATGAGGATCCAGGATATGTGAGAACTGGTTCGGAAGGCGTGGATGATGATGGTGATAATTATGGACCTGGGACTGATGATTGCTATACGATTTATCAAAGGCAATGTATCGATGAAGATCCATCTGATTGGCCCGTGGATAATCAAGACACAATATTTTCTTCGGCTGGTATAGGTGATATAGATAATGATGGTGTGATGGAAATTATTTTTGGAGGAGATTCAAGTCAACCTACCGGTGGTGGATCTTTTTGTCCTGATGGCGGTAAATTGTGGTTCCTGAAACCAGGTGGGAATTCTGATAGAAACAATGCTTATCCAATGCCTATTGGTTCTACTCTTTTACCGGAAGGGAATGTTTTGTGTCGTGGACAAATTTTTGCATCTTCTCCTGCTTTGGCTGATGTGAACGATGATGGATTTCTTGAGATATTTATCGGGACAGGTAATTTCCCAGGATATATGGATAGTGAAGATACAAGGAAGGTATTTGGCTTTGATTATCTGGGGAATGATTTACCAGATTGGCCCTATGATTGCGGAGAAGGTCAAATGACACGATCTTCACCAGCTATTGGTGATGTTAATGGTGATGGAAGATTGGATGTTGTGATATGCAGTGGGGATACTGTTGGGACTTCATCGAAGATACATGCAATAGATGCTCAAAGTGGACAGGCTTTGCCTGGATTTCCTGTCGTTCCGTTTGATCAGCCTTATGTTATTTCTTCACCTGTGATTGGTGATGTAAATAATGATTTTTTGCCTGATATTGTTGTTGGTATTAACAATCGTGTTTTTGCTTATGATGGTTTTGGGAATCAGATTATGCATGTTCAAGCGTTAGCAGGACTTCCTTTTCAGAATGCGTTGGCTATGGATGATGTGGATGAAGATGGTATTCTCGAAATAGTTGCCGTGTCAGCTAATTTGGATGCGAATAATAGGCGTGCTGGATTGTATATTATTGATACTGATGTATTTAATCCTGAGACAATGCAATGGCCTATGTTTAGGGGAAATCCTGCGCGAACAGGATTATATTCGTCCGTACCATATAATTATAGTGAGTTTGTTCAGGATACTTTACCTCAAGAGATGGTATCTGAACAGGTTACAAGTGTAACTGTAACTGTGAAAAATTCAGGTTCGGAACCTTGGAGTGAGGAAAATCTGTTTAGACTTGGTGCTGTTGGTGATTCCGATCCTTTCTATTCAGAGGGTAGCAGGATTCAATTGCCTGATGGAGTTATTGTTAATCCTGGAGAGACATATACTTTCACTATTAGCCCTTTCAAAGCTCCATCTTATAGTGGAAATTATATTTCTTCCTGGCAAATGGTTCAGGATGGAGTGTGTTGGTTTGGAGAACAATTAGATAAGAATATTCAAGTTCAATCGACTGCTGTTTCAGAGAATAGTTGGAGTTGCTATAGATAATAAGTGTTGTTATTGATGTAATTAATTTTTCTTTTCTTTCGTATATGATTCAAACTTCTTTTTAAGTTCAATAAATTCCTTTCGTAATTCTGGTAATTTGGAATAAGCGTGTTCAAGTTCCATAAATCTTTTAAAAGGGACTCCAACTCTGAAACCTGCAATCATTTCGTTATCTGGGATATTTTTTGCTATTCCTGTCATTCCGGCAATTTGAACATTGTTTCCAATTGTGAGATTGTCTTTTACACCAACTTGTCCACCAAATACACAGTTGTCACCGACTTTTACGGAACCTGCAAGTCCTACCTGTCCTGCCATTCTGACATTTTTGCCTAATATGTCATTGTG
>CAZYWQ010000044.1:0-11969 GCA_964651675.1 uncultured Candidatus Sumerlaeota bacterium
TTGTAATAGTGAGTTCACCATCTTTGCCTTCATCGACAGGTTCACCAGTATCAGGATCGATAATTTCCGGATAGAATTCATCAGCAAATATATGGAGACCATCTTTTGCTTCACATTCCTGTGCAACTCCGGGTCCGATTATTTCGGAGAGTCCATATATATCAAGAGCCATCATATTCCATTTACTTTCGATCTCTTTACGCATATTACCTGTCCAGGGTTCTGCTCCAAGGATGCCTACTCGCCAGTTGCTTTTTTTGGGGTCGATACCCATCTCTTTTGCCTCTTCAGCCATATACAAAGCATAAGATGGGGTGCAGGTTATTATTGTTGTTTTGAAATCTTGCATTAGTTTAAGTTGCCTTTTGGTTCCACCTGCAGAAATTGGTAATACGGTAACGCCTAATTCCATTGCACCGTAATGAACGCCGAGTCCTCCTGTGAATAATCCGTAACCGTAGGAATTATGAACGATGTCGTCTTTTTCTGTTCCAGCGCAAGCTAAAGCTCTCGCCATTACCCTTGACCATAATTTTATATCTTTTTTTGTATATCCTACAACGGTTGGATTTCCTGTGGTTCCGGAAGAAACATGGATTTCACGGACTTTAGATGTGGGAACAGCAAATAATCCGAAGGGATAGTTGTCTCGTAAATCTGTTTTTTTTGTAAAGGGCAGGTGTTTGATATCCTTAAGCGATTTGAGAGAGTCTGGTTTTATCTTCATATCCGTAAACTTTTTGTTATAGAAAGAAACATTTTTGTTTAGGTAGGTTATTAACTTTTTTAATCTTTCTAATTGAAGTTCTTTAAGTTTTTTCTGTGATGAACATTCGAGTTCTTTTTCAAATATCATTATATTTATTCTCCTCCAGTTAAAGATGAAGTTCTATAATTTTGCTATTAATTTAGTTAAAAGTGTAAGTTGGATAAACTTTTAGAGTGTGATTTTGGCATAGCTAATAATAAGATGAAAAAGTGGTGTTTTTGTCAAGAGATTTTGTTTCGGGAGTATATTGGAAGACTTTAGGAAATAAAAATCTTTAGGATTTAAAGAGTTCCAAACAATCTATCGCCTGCATCTCCTAAACCTGGTATGATATAAGCCTTCTCATTAAGTTTTTCATCGAGAGATCCTGTATAAACAGGGACATCAGGATATTGAGTTTCTATTTTCTGTTTTCCTTCTGGAGAAGCAATCAATGTTATGGCTTTAATTTGTTTTGGTTTGTACTCTTTGATAATTTTGATTGCAGCGCATAATGAGCCTGCAGTTGCTAACATTGGATCAACAACGATAACGATACAATCGCTAAGTTCGTTAGGAATATTAAGGTAGTAAGTGACAGGTTTAAAAGATTCTTCATCTCTATACAATCCGATATGCGCAACTTTGGCGAGGGGAAATATGTTTAACATTCCGTTTACCATTGCAAGACCAGCTCTTAGTATGGGAGCAATGACAACATTCGTTGCGGAAAGGGTTTTGCCGGTAGTTTTCGCAAGCGGTGTCTCGATATCGATATCTTTCAATTCAAGATCTCTCGTTGCTTCATAGGTTAACAGTAGGGTAATCTCATCAACGATTTCGCGGAATTTTTTGGGGCTTGTTGACTTATCCCTGATAATTGCTAACTTGTGCTGAATTAATGGATGATTGACGACAATTAAACTCACTGGATTTTCCCCTTATATTTTATTTGTTTAAGATTGTAATTTCACTATTGCTTCTTTGGACAAGAAGCATAATTTGTTGAGCGTACATACTGTAAATCCTATCGGATTTTATACGCGCAAAGTATTCGCTTGCCTTGTCGAAATATTTTAATCGCCTTGTTAGTTCTCCTAATATGTAAACGATAACGGATTTTTTAGCAGGTTGATAATTTCCATTTTGGTATAAATCTTCAAAGCGAACTAATGCCTTAACCTGATAGAAATTTTCCATTGAGGGAATGTTGCACTTTCTTGCCATCCAGTTTGCTTTTATGTAGGCAAAACCAATTTCGAATTGGTTTGCACCATTAAACTCCATTATTTTTGCCAACAAATGATATTTGGTGAAAGGTAATAAGGTACTAAGATCGATTCCGCATAAAAAATTATTGCTGAAAATATAACGGCGAAGTTTCGTTTCTGTACTTCTTTGGAACTCGTACGCAGAATAGAAGCAAACGGGACAGGTATGTACCTGGTATGGAATTGGGTCAATTCCCAGAGTACACGGTCGTAAATCCGATTCGTAATAGATAAATTCGCCATTAGTCGTTGGAATATAATCTTCGAAGTTGGTGTCGCAAATAGGACACTTGAAAGTAGTACTATAAATATTTGCCATTTATATATCTTAACTCTGCCTGGTTTTTAGAGTGTATGATATCCGTAAAATATATCTAAGCGGGGACAGAACATTGTTCTATCTTCATCAAAAAATATAATTTTGTTTCAGGATAATATGACAAGGATGTTTTACGATGTCAAATCTTAATATTCAAAATTTATAACAGATTCGTTAATATTGCTGAAGATTTTGTGTGAGTTGCGGATTAGATAATTGTATTATTAATGGAAGGTAAGAGATAGAAAAATTCGCCCGAAGTTTTTTGAATTTTAACTCGGTATTAGTTCTGGGAACTAATACTTGTTAGATTATCTTTTCTTTTTCTTCTTAGCAGCTTTTTTCTTAGCTGGTTTTTTCTTAGCAGCTTTTTTCTTAGCTGGTTTCTTCTTAGCGGCTTTTTTCTTTGCCGCTTTTTTCTTAGCCATAGGCATCCTCCTTTACTAAATTAGTAAATTTTTTAAACCTATAGTTTAGTGAGATAACTTTTTTAAATTACCTCGGGCGAATTTTTTTCGTTATATTTTGCAGAAGAAAATTTTCCATTTTTTCATTTTCTTCTTTAACATCAAATTTTTTAATCTATGTTATTAGCCTGCGTCAAGAAAAATATTTTTTAAAATGAAAATATTTTTTTTGGTTACTTTTTTTCTTATCTTCCTGTAATCCTTTTCTGATAAGCGTTTGCTAATGATACTAAATATCGAAAATAAAAATGCGAAAATTCGAACAAAATTATTTTTGTCTTATTATTTTCTTCCATAAAAATTTTTTCGGTTTAATTGTGAAAAATGATTAGTTGTTTATTTTCTTTTTCTTAAATACGAATTAATGAATTGGAAGAAAAATTATTTTATTTTTTCTTTACAAATAGACATTGTTATTTCTCGATAAGCTTATACTGTTTTAATTGACAATTTAATATACTATGAATTAGAAGTGTCTTTATATAGGGCAATTAATGAGGAGGTATGAAATAATGGCAATAGAAATAGAAAAATTATTCGACGAAATGGAAAAAATTAATGCGTCGGATTTGCATCTTAAAGTGGGAGCTCCACCTTATTATAGAGTAAACGGTGAATTATTTCCAACGGAGTATGCGAAAGCTACATCGGAGGATGTACAAATTGTTCTTGATAAAATAATGCCGAAGAAGGCTGTTCCAATATTCAAGAAGAAGGGAAGTCTTGACTTCGCATTTAGTCCAAATGAAGGTACAAGATTTAGAATTAATGCGTTCTTACAAAAGGGGAATGTAAGTGTTTCATTAAGAAGATTAACAAATCAAAGTTTATCTTTTAATGATTTGAATCTGCCAGCAGTTATTAAGAAAATATCTGAGTTCAGAAGGGGTCTTGTGTTAATGACAGGACCAACAGGAACGGGTAAAACAACAACGATGGCTACGATTATAGACTATATAAATGCCTCAAGGGCTACACATATTGTGACAATCGAAGATCCTATTGAGTATTTGCATAAGGATAAAAAATCAATGATTGAACAACGGGAAATCGGTCTTGATGCACCTTCTTTTGACAGTGCAATGAGAGAGGTTGTCAGGCAGGACCCAGATGTTATTTTGGTAGGTGAAATGAGAGATAGAGAGACGATAATGATGGGTATGAGAGCGGCGATGACAGGACATTTAATTCTTAGTACTCTTCACACAACAAATGCTGTGCAAACAGTTAATAGAATACTTCAGTATTTTGATTCGGATGAACAACCAGCAATACGCTCCGATTTAGCAATTTCTTTAGCGGCTGTTATTTCGCAAAGACTCTTACCCACTGCGGATGGGAAATCAAGGGTTCCGGCAGTCGAAGTAATGATTGTGAATGGATTGTGTCAAAAATTAATTCGTGAAGATAGAATAGCAGATATGCAGCAGGTTATTCAGAATGCGGAAGAAGGGATGCAAACATTCGATCAGTCATTGGCGCAGTTATTTACAAAAAAATTGATTACATTCGAGGTTGGACTTCGGGCTGCTGAAGATCAGCAACATTTTAAAAGACTTGCTGAAGGACGATATGCTGGTACGGATAAGACAGGCCTTATTGGTCACTTCTAAGATTATTTTTCTAATAGGTAAAGTGGTCTTTCTGTAATTGTTATATCGTTCTCGATTTCTCTTTTTTCTCCATCTCTGTCGAACAACTCATATTTTTTGTAATCTAATTTAATATACTTCGATAAATCATCTTTATTTCCATCTGTCGTCCACATTGTGTATATTTCCTTCTCATCTTTTTTAAAAAGGTAAATATAAGTATGATGAGTGGATGGAATAATCTTTTGAAAATTACTATTTGAAATTGTTTTTATGAGAAATTTAAGAGAATAATAACTTGTCCGTATTTCATATTTATCTTTGTCTCCAACATTTTCTAACTTTTGATATACTAATGGAGGATAGGTTCTGAGTTTAATATTCTCTTTGATGATTCCCTTATAATAACTTGCCATTTGTCCCCAATAAATTCGCCTGAGAAGCCCACTGGAAGCGGCTATCAGATAATATCGTACAAGATAATTGGCATATTTGTCTTCGCTAACATATCGTCTCCGATTTCTGTTTTCTGTATCAATTGTCCAGTATGTATAAGTGCAGATTGGATATTCGCATCCATAAATTTTTGCGATGTCGTTTATCATTTTTGATTTTTTAAGGAGATTCATTCGCGCTATTTTTTTAAATAGATGACCTAATATATGTTTATCGTATTCTTCAGGTTGTCCTGCTCTATCGACAAATAGATTATCCGTTACCATATCAAAGTGAATATCTTTTTTATGAAGAAGTCGGAGGATTGTTATGAGGAAATAAGGTGCAAAATCCGATATATTAGGACCCAAAATTTTCACATTATATTTTGTCATCAGTTCAGAAGCGATTTTTACACTTTCAATATAGTCTGTTATAGTATAACCCGACCAGGATTTTCGATTTGGTGTAGAACCAATTTCATACAGTTTTATTTTGTTATGATATTTTTCGAGAATCGGTGTGAAAAAGTCCTTCCATCTTTTCTTGCAGTCATTTTTATCCATATTAGATGCATCGTCTTGAGTTTGGACAAGATGCAAAAGAACATCGAAGCCTTCATTGATTAGTCGTTCGATCCAACGCTCTGTGTTTTCTTTATTTGATTCATAACTATAATCTGTTCTGACCGATTTTATTTTTAACTCTTTCAATCTCTCAATGAAAAAATCGTCGAACTCCTCATCTGGACTGGGTGCGAGGTTGATACCAAAAAATTCCTCGTCTATTTTGTGTGGCAAGAAAGATTTGAGTAGATGATGTTTTTTCGAGAGATAATCCTTGTAAAATAGGATAAGATTAAAAGGTATTTTCAGATAAGAAGAGAAAATTTTTATCTTATACAAAAATGAACTCGAACGAAATTTATTTTTTATCTTTACAATTTTTTCTTCCACTATCTACATTGACTCTGATAAATTTAAGGTTTTGAAATTTCTAATATCGCATTGGATATTATGCAAGGAAAATATGTTTAGGCTTAATAAGGACATAGCGGACAAATTCAATTTTGTTTCCGATAAAAATGTTTGGTGTTACTATTCTAAAGAGATAGATGCGGATGAGATGAAAAAGTGTCTTGAGGAAACTTTCTTTTTAAAAAAAATACCAGCAGAAAATATATTAAGGAAATCGAGGAATCTCTTAGCACACTATAAATTCACAGCATCAGTTAAAAATGAGCAAAAAGAATTTATATTAAAAAAGTATCAGAATAAAAATATATCGAGTTGGATAAAATATGGATTAAGAAAATCGAAAGCTGTTAAAGGTTGGGAAAAAGTATTTGAATTTCTCAATAGGGGAGTGAATACCCCGAAACCCAGTCTGGTTCTGGAGAAGAGGGCTGGAGTGTTTTTGATATATAGTTGTTTGATGGTTGAGAGAGTAACTGATTTCGTGACTTTACGTGAAGTACTTAAAAGATACAGGAATGATAAAGAGGGAAAACTTACAGGTGAGAAGGAAAAGTTTTTAATTTTATTAGCGAAATTTGTCAGGGATATGCACAACTCGGGGATTGTTCATAGAGATTTGTCAGGCGGAAATATCCTAATTCAAAATTTTCCTGATTTAGACAGACTCATATTTAATGTGATTGATATAAACAGAGCAAGGGTTAAAAAAGAGTTAAATATTTATGATAGAATGAAAGATCTTGAACGAATAAGAATCGAACCAAATGACAGAATTTTCTTCTTTGAGCAGTACTGTATGAATGATAAAATGTATAGATGTTATAAAAGTATTTATCTAAAAAAAGCAGAAAAATACAGATATAGAAGAGAACACAAGCTACTAATCAAGAGATTTTTTAGCAAGCTTTTTGAATAATTTCCTTGCAAAAAATTAACCTTTCCTGCCAAAGTCTAAGTCCTTTAATTTCAATGTAATAAGAAGGCGTAAATACCAAAAAAAAATCAATTTTTTTGTTGACAAAACACCCTCGTTATGGCTATTTAAATAAAACAATTTATATAAAGGGTTAAGCTGGGTTTTTTAGTCAGTTTGTCCTGAATTTTTTAAGAAGGAGGTGTCGATAATGAAGAAAAACAATGCCCGTAGATCTAACTTAATAGATGAGGTATTTAATTCGTTCATTATTTTATTTTTTGCTTTTGCATTTATCATTCTTACACAACAAGCCGAAGCAACAGATGTTCCTTTCAGTATCATTGAGATTGAACACAACTTCACTGCACCTGGTTTGGTTTATGCTGCAGATGTTGATGGCGACGGTGATTTAGATGCAGTATTAGGTGGGAATCCCGACATCAAGTGGTTTGAGAATACCAATGGTGACGGCTCGAGTTGGACAGGGCATGATGTAGCCCTCGGCTATAATGCTCATGGACTGTATGTTGCAGATGTAGATAGTGATGGTGATATTGATGTTTTATCTGCAACATATGCTACTAATAAGGTATCCTGGATTGAAAATACTGCAGGAGATGGGAGTGCATGGGCAGAACATGTTTTGGCTACATCATGGAGTGGTGCAAGTGGAGTTTATGCTGCCGATATGGATGGCGATGGAGATACAGATATTATTGGTTCTGCTCGTACTGCTAATGATATTTGGTGGTGGGAGAATACTGGACCAAATGGTGATTTCAGTACTTACACTCAGCATGTTGTAGATGCTTCGTTTTATGGTTTCTCACCTTATGTTGCTGATATAGATGGTGATGGTGATATGGACATTGTATGTGGTGGATCTACTCATAATGATATTGGTTGGTGGGAAAATAATCCGAGTGGAAATCCTCCACCTGCTGATCCAATCACTTGGACTGCGCACATTATATATGCATCAGGTTTCAGTTGGGCAGCTGGTGTTTATGCAGCAGATTTAGATATGGATGGAGATTTGGATGTACTGGGAACAGCTCATGATGCTGATGACCTTACCTGGCGGGAAAGTTCTCCGAGTGGTGCTGTTCCACCTGCTGATCCAATTACCTGGACAAGGCATGATATCAATACTGATTTTGATGGAGCAGCTTGGGTTGATGTTGCTGATATCGATGCGGATGGTGATCCCGATGTTCTCTGCTGTGCTTATCAGGGTGATGATATTGCCTGGTGGGAAAATGATGGGACACCTGTTGATGGTGGTTGGACAATTCATATGGTAATAGAAGATACTTATGATGGAGCGCATGGTTGTGAATTGGCAGATGTAAATGGTGACGGTTATATTGATGTTATTGGTTTGGCGCAATTCGATAACGATGTAGACTGGTGGGATAATTTAACAATCCATCGCAGTGAGGTATTTGTTGATAGTGGTCAGAGTCTCGGTAGTCTAAATAGTACAGCAGTTGTTTTGGGTGATGTAGATGAGGATGGTGATCTCGATGCGTTTGTTTCAAATAGTACAGCTAATGAACTTTGGTTGAATGATGGAACGGGAACATTCAGTGATAGTGGTCAGACTTTAGGTAGTTCAAGTAGTTATGATGTAGCATTGGGTGATGTTGATAAGGATGGTGACTTGGATGTTTTTGTTGCGAACTATTCTGGTCAAGCTAATAAAATTTGGCTGAATGATGCAACAGGAACATTTAGCGACAGTGGGCAGAGTTTGGGCAGTTCAGATAGTAGTGGAGTAGCACTTGGTGATGTAGATGAAGATGGAGATTTGGATGCCTTCGTTACTAACAGTAATGGTCAAGCAGACAAGGTCTGGCTGAATGATGGAACAGGAACATTCAGTGACAGTGGTCAGACTTTAGGAAGTTCAGATAGTAGCGATGTGGCATTGGGTGATGTAGATGGAGATGATGATTTAGATGCGGTTGTTGTTAATGGTAATAATCAAGCAAACACAGTTTGGTTGAATGATGGAACGGGAACATTCAGTGATAGCGGTCAGACCTTAGGAAGTTCAAGTAGTTATGATGTAGCATTAGGTGATGTTGATGGAGATGGAGATCTGGATGCTTTCGTAACTAATTATTCTGGTCAAGCAAACACGGTTTGGCTGAATGATGGTTCAGGAACATTCAGCGATAGCGGTCAAAGTCTGGGTAGTTCAGATAGCTTGGCTGTTAAGCTTAAAGATATAGATCTCGATGGAGATCTGGATGCTTTCGTTGCAAATTATTCTAGTCAAGGAAACAAGGTCTGGTTGAATGATGGTTCAGGAACTTTCAGTGACAGCGGACAGAGTTTAGGTAGTTCGGATAGTGAGGATGCGGACTTGGGTGATGTTGATAGTGATGGAGACTTAGATGTTTTTGTAGCCAATTACCAAGCTAACAAAGTCTGGCTCAATAGAGGTGGACAGTTTGCATTGCCAACATCCGATACATCACCTGGTTTATTTTTAGAAGGTACAACTGATGATGTATTACAAATAGATGTTACACATAGAGGTCGTTCAGGTGATACCGATATGGAATTAGTTACAATGGAATTGCTATTTGATGATGGAGCTGGTACACCTTTGACGAATGCACAAGCGTCTGCGTTGATTTCTAATTTTTATATCTATCTCGATGATGGATCTGGAACTTATGATGGTTCTGATACATTGGTAGCAACAATCTCTACCTTTGATTTAGAGAGTGGAACACCTGGTGTACAGACAATAACTTTTACAGATCAAGATCCAAATGTACAAGTAGCTTATGGAACTCCGAAAACTTATTTCGTAGTAATTGATTTGCAAGCTGATGCAAAGTCTCAAACTCCTAATTCATTCCGCATAACACATCTCACTTCTTCAAGTAGTTCGGGAGAAGATAGAGATAATGGTATAACATTAATTTTAGAATATGCGGCTGATGTTTCTGCAAGTGTAGAAGCAGCAGATACGGTATCGAATATAGCTGAAGCGAGAGCTGCTTCCGGAGATATTCAAATAACTGGAACAGTTACTATTGTTTCGGATTACGATGGGTTGGATACTTATGGACATCAGTTTGCTGTTCAAGATAATTCCGGTACAGACGGACAATCAGGTATAGTGATTCTTGATACATCAAGTGTTATTTCTGATTCTACAAATTATTCTTCGGGTTATACATTAAGTGGTCTCAGTGGAACACGCAGTGCTTATCATGGTATGGAACAGTTAACACTAACAGTCGATCCGGGTGCACCTGTATTAGGTTCTGCACCATCTCCTCTACCGGTTACATTACCGATAGCAGACTTGGATGCTATTGAAGCTGAGCTGATACAGATTAATTCTTTAACAACATCTGCAACAGGAACTTATGCTGCCAATACAGGTTACACTTATTCAGATAGTGTTAATACCATCGAAGTAAGAGTAGAAGACGGTTGTGAGTGGGTAGGTGATTCGATACCAACAAATGCCATTGATGTGATTGGTATTGCATGGCAGTATGATTCGACAGATGAAATTCTACCGAGATATGATTTAGATTTGCCGATAGATAGTTGGTTACTCTATTAGAAATAAAAAATAAAATAATAATTTAAACGCACAGGAAATAAAACATTATTGTTTTCAACCTGTGCGTTTTTTTATGTTTATTATTTTGTAGGTTATGTTTTTGTTTTAACTTGCATACTACTGTGGCAAAATAATTTTTAAAAATTATGTCCATTAATTTATAACAATAAACTGTGCTGTTGAAAAAATTTTTTTAGCACCAGCGGAGTGACAGAATATTTTTCTTTAGTTGTTCTGTCGCTCCTTCGGAGCTTGGGAAAATATTTAGAGAGAACACACATACATTATATTTTTTATACCCCACCCTTGCGGGTGGGGCTAAAAGCTGTCGCCCCTTTGGGGCTGAAAAAATATTTAGAAAGAATGCACACACAGATAATTATTTTCTATACCCCACCCTTACAGGTGGGGCTAAAAGCTATCGCCCCTTTGGGGCTTTTTTCATCTTGTTTTTCTTTTCGACTTTTTTACAAAATATTTTCACTATCATTCATTTTAGTGAAATCATTACAGTATATAATAATTCTCTAATCATTTGGTCGGGAGTAAGAAAAGTATACGGAGTTTTTTTATACAATCTAACTGCTTCGGGAAAATCATATTTTTTAATGTATGCAATATAAAACAATTGATAAGTTGATGGGCATTTTAAAATTAAAAAATTTTCTACTAATAAAAAAGCCTCTTTCCCTTATTACAGAGAAAGAGGCTTTACCTTTAACTCGATATTGTTATTTGCTCGATATTTTTAATACTATGTTATTTTGGTATTTTAATAACTTGTTTAATCAGGAATTATATTACCTAAATAAGCACAGTGATTATTGATATAATCTGCTATTTCAAGTACATGAGTATAGATTAATTCTTCAGGGATTCCAGGTATATCACCATTGTACATTGTAATAAGTATATCTATCCATACACAAATCGACAGGTCTCCCAAGTCCATATGGCAAGGGATGATAATTTTCGCATCCCCATAAGGCATTCCATTACCTGCATACCAACAGGTTGTAAGTAACAGGGATAATAGTTGCCCGCGAGCCTTAGTCTGTGTATCATTAGCGTTGGGATTAACCCAAGAATGTGTAATTGGGTCCCAGGCTCCATAAGACAACCAATGTAATGCCCATTCCACATCACAATTATCTATATCGGGATCTGCTGCAATTCCCCATTCTGCCCAATCCCTTATTAATGGACCGAAGCAGGAGTTAACACAACATAGAATTGCTTTGTACTCATTTAGCTTTACTTGTGCTTTACCTTTTTTAATACATAAGTCTTTGGTCGCATTTGTCTTCCAAAATCCGATTGTGTGACCACAAAGCTCCTCGTATTGTTCCATACAGTCGACAAAAATGCCTTGTAGTAAAACATTGACAGTTTTATCCGTTGGATAGGGCGATGTATAAGCTGAGTGACCAGCATCATTATAAACGCGTACAATAATATTGCACCCACCTGGTGGAGCTATAACCTTGAATATTTCGTAGATTCCTTCATCAAAGTAAGCTCCGCTGATTTGCTTGCTTGCCAATTCTGTCATAGCCTCATTATATATGATATATTCCAGGGAAGCTCTTGTAACCTGTTCCTCGTCATAGGTGTATATAGCTAATTGATATGTTCCTTCAGGGAAAGTT
>CAZYWQ010000045.1:0-11894 GCA_964651675.1 uncultured Candidatus Sumerlaeota bacterium
CAATCAAACATCGGTCAGGATTCATGTTCTACAGGGTGAACAGAAGATGGTGAAAGATAATCGTAGTCTTGGATGGTTTAGGCTAACAGGAATTCCACCTGCTCCTAAGGAAGTTCCTGAGATTGAAGTAACTTTTTTTATTGATACGAATGGTATCCTGAATGTTTCAGCAGAAGATATTGTATCAGGTGTCGAAAACACTGTTGCGATCGAATCTTATAGAAGGGTTCTTGAGGATCCTGAAGAATTCGTTCCTAAAGAAGAGTTTGATAAAGTAAAAGAAAAAGAACTTTCGGAACTTCAAAGATTAAAAGAGGAAGCACAAAGTCGTTTGGATATATTTGAGGATTTATTGCAAAATGCAAAAGATGAGATCGAAGAAGAAGATCAATCTGCTTTTGGAGAACTAATTGAGAATATAAAAGAAGAAATCAACGATATCGACGCAGTAAAATTAAAAGATACTTTGGGGAAAGCGGAACTATTGGCTAACAAATATCAAGAATTGATATATATGAGAAAACTCGAAGAAAAAACATAGAAGTACAGAGTCAATCTTCCTTCCACAGCAAAATAAAATAATATTCATCGCTTAAAAAATCCTTGCAATAAAATAAAAAATCATATTTATTTGCATTTATTTGAAATAAATGCTACTTTAATGAATGGAGGTATAAAATGTCAAAGGTAGCGCTTGGATTTGTCGAAACAAAGGGATTTACAGGTTTGGTTGAAGCGACGGATGCTATGAATAAAGCAGCTAATGTAGAATTTGTTAGGCAGGAACATATTGGTAGCGGTTATGTAACTACGATTGTGAAAGGTGATGTGGGTGCAGTAAGGGCTTCCGTTGATGCTGGTGCAGCCGCAGCTAAGAAGGTTAGTGAGTTGATTACGGTCAATGTTATTCCGAATGCGCATCCTGATGTTTTTAAAATAATTATCAATAAAGGTAAATCTAATGCAAAAGTGCCATCTAATATGGCTATTGGATTTATTGAAACAAGGGGATTTGTGACAATGGTAGAGGCAGCAGATGCTGGAGCTAAAGCGGCTGATGTTTATCTTGTCAAATATGTTATTGTAGGTGCAGCGATGGTTACATCAGTTTTTAGAGGAGATGTGGCGGCTATCAAGGCTTCAGTTGAGGCTGGTGCTGAATCTGCAAGAAAAGTTGGGGATGTTCTCAATGTTCATGTTATTCCACGACCTCATATGCAAATTCAGGAGATTTTACCTTTGGGACTGACGGAGATTCCAAAGAAGTAAAATTTGTGTTGTTTGTTTTTTTCCCAACAAAACTACATTCGAAGAATTAAAAATTTGGTAAAATGCAAATTAATGAAAATGAAATAAAGAATGTTGTTGAGAAAGTATTATCTGATATAAACCGCAATCCGAGATTTTCTCAGACAGTTATACCATCAGTTATCTCTAATAAAAATGGTGTGTTTGAAAAGATGGAGGATGCAATAGCTGCAGCTAAAAAAGCTCAACCAATCTGGGCGGATACTTCTCTCGAAAAAAAGAGAGATGTGATTCATTCAATTCGAAATGTGGCGATTGCGAATGCTGAGACTATTGCTAAGATGACATTGGAAGAGACAAAGATGGGTCGGATTACGGATAAGATTAATAAGTTAGCTAATTCGGCGAAGTTGACTCCTGGTATCGAAGCTCTTCATCCTGATGCCTGGAGTGGAGATCATGGCTTGACTATCGAGGAACTTGCTCCGTTTGGAGTTATCGGTGCTGTGACTCCTTCAACTCATCCTGTTCCAACACTTGTAAATAATGCTATAAGTATGATTTCTGGTGGGAATACAGTAGTGTTTAATGGGCATCCAGGTGCGAAGAATGTATTTGCTTTCGGAATGGAGTTATTGAATAAGGCGATAGTATCTGCTGGTGGACCTGAAAATATTATCGCAACAGTAAGAAATCCGACTCTTGATACGGGGAGAGTTTTATTTACTCATCCTGATATCAGAGTGCTTGTTGTGACAGGAGGTCCTGGAGTCGTTAAGGCAGCCTTGCAATCTAATAAGAAATGCATTACTGCCGGACCTGGGAATCCGCCGGTTGTGGTTGATGAAACGGCAGATTTGGAAAAGGCAGCTCAAAGTATTATTGCAGGAGCTACTTTTGATAATAATTTGTTATGTACGGCAGAAAAAGAAATTTTTGTTGTGGATTCTGTCGCTGATAAATTAATGAGAGAGCTTGAGAAAGCTGGTGCTGTTAGACTCAATTCTCCTCAAATTGCAAAATTATCGGAGAAGGCTTTTCTGAAAAAAGGTGATGAGATTATTCTCAACAGGGAATTAGTCGGAAGGAATGCATCAGTTTTGGCAGAAATTGTCGGATTGAAAATTGATGATTCTGTGAGAATGTTATATGGAGAGACGAAAAGGGATCATCCATTTGTGTATGAGGAACAAATGATGCCGTTTATGCCGATTGTTCGAACGAAAGATGTCGATCAGGCGATTGATTGGGCAATTGAGGCTGAGAGAGGTTATAAACATACAGCCATAATGCATTCGAAGAATTTAGAAGCGCTTGATAAAATGGCACGACTTTGTGATTGTTCCATATTTGTCAAGAATGGACCGTCGTTTGCAGGACTTGCTGTTGGTGGAGAAGGATATATTTCTTTCAGCATTGCGAGTCCAACTGGCGAAGGTATTTGTATAGCACGGACTTTTACGAGAAGAAGAAGATGCACATTGGTTGATTATTTTAGAATAGTCTGAACCATATTAAGAAATAAATTATTTAATTTGAAAGTAACGATAGAGGTAATAAAAAATAGTAAGGAGTAGCAATATGCAAACTCTTGAAGCGATAGGATTGATAGAAACAAGAGGTTATACAGCATTGGTAGAGGCGGCGGATGCGGGAGTAAAGGCAGCCAATGTATTATTATCAGGTTGGCAGAAAACAGGTGGTGGATATGTTACGGTAGTATTCAGAGGAGATGTGGCAGCCGTTAAAGCGGCTGTAGAAGCAGGTGGTGCGGCAGCTGCAAGAATAGGTGAACTCATATCGACGCATATTATTCCAAGACCTCATGAGGCTGCTGAAGAAGTCGTTCCGAAAAAATAGATTATTGATTGATTCGAGTTGCTTTTAACAATTTTGATTCTTAAAAGAGAAGAATTGAGGGTAGATTATAAGTAATAATAATTACCTGAAATATAAAAGTGTCTCAGTATTAAGATTCAAAAAAGGGCAATTATAAATAGTTGCCCTTTTTTATTGAATTTATTAATAAAATACTTAATTATCATAGTAATTTGTGTGTAATAATATATGAGAAGAAATGAAGATAAAAAAATAGTTTTTAGTAATCAAAAAGTTCTAACGAGAAAAAAGTTATTTAAGAGGAAAAATGACTTTCATAGAGAGCACGCTCTCTTACCTTTCGAAGAAAAAATAAAAATACTTGTTAAATTACAGAAATTGGTAAATAGCGTTAAAAAATCTTCAGGAATAAAAAGATATATATGGAAAATTTAACTGTTAGATCAAAGATAATTGGAGAAACATATGTCTTCTGAAACTATTGAATTGTTCACAGACTTGAAACTTGTTGAGAAGATAAAAAAGCGTTTGCCATATTTATTTCAATTAGCTGAATTAGAAAGCTCGAGAGCTGGTAAGATAGGTATGGAAGTTGGTTCTATCCGTGAGCGGGTAATAGTAGCTTTACTCATTTATAAATTTGGAGAAGCAAATGTAGAAACTGAGATACCTATCACTGAATCAGAAGTGGATGTAAGACTTTTTGAGAATCCTATTTCAATTAAAACAATTACAGGTAAGAATTTTAGTGGTGTAAAACTTATATGGACTGTTGATGCTCAAAAATCAAAGGAATTTAGAGAGAATTATTATCCTCATTATGATATTTTACTTGTTCAGATTAATTGGGGTGATATTGGAGGGTTTTATTATATTCCTATAGGGGCGCAGAAAAAGATTTTTGATAAAATCGGGAGAAAAAAGTATATTAAGCTTCCTAAGGCTGGAACGAATCCGAGAGGAGTTGAAATTACTAAGGAAGCTTTGATAAGTATAATTGAGAATGAAGAATCTCAATGTATTAAAATTAATTGGCAAAAAAGAGATATTGAATTTAATTCATATAAAAGATGGGTAGATTTGTGGATGGAGGATTGAAATGAGTTTTAATAGAAAAAAATTAGGTACAAAAACAAGTTCTTTTGGGTCTCCGGGAAGGATTAATCATGATGCCTCATCTTTTTATGCGAGTAGATTGTACGAAGGATTACCAAAGGAAAAGGTGGTTAAATATGTAGAAAATAAATTACCTAATACATTATTAAATAAAGTGTTTTGCAAAACAAGTGAGAAAATGGATGAATTACCTGATAATTGCATTCATCTTATGGTTACATCACCTCCTTATAATGTGGGGAAAGAATATGATGACAATCTTTCTTTAAAGGAATATAGAGAGTTTTTAAAAAAAGTCTGGCAGGAAGTTAAGAGAGTTCTTGTTCCTGGAGGGCGTGTTTGTATTAATGTTGCCAATCTGGGAAGGAAACCTTATATACCTCTCGATTCATTTATTATTGAAGATATGATCGATTTGGGATTTTTAATGAGAGGTGAAATTATATGGAATAAGGCTTCAAGCGGAAGTCCTTCTACAGCATGGGGAAGCTGGCTCTCAGCAAAGAATCCGACTCTTCGAGATATTCACGAGTATATCCTAATTTTTTCTAAGGATATGTTTTCAAAAGGCAATCCTCAAAAAAGGAAAAGTACAATTTCTAAAAATGAGTTTTTAGAGTTTACTAAAAGTGTGTGGACTTTTCCTGCAGAATCGGCGAGGAAAATTGGGCATCCTGCTCCTTTTCCAGTTGAATTACCTTATAGATTAATTCAGTTATATACATTTGAGAACGAAGTTGTTTTAGATCCATTTATTGGGAGTGGGCAAACTGCTATTGCATCGATAAAAACTAAACGGCATTATATTGGGTATGATAATAATGATGAATATGTTAAATTAGCTAAAAGGAGAATTAAGGAATTTTTTATTAATTTTAAATCCCCGGATTTGTTTGATTCAAAATCAAAGAGGGGAGTTAAAAAGGGAGTTCCACTATCAATTTTCAATAAGTAATTTATGCAGACATTTATTTTAGAAGGCTTATTTTATCCTATTACTTTCTTCATCTCAAGGGGCCAGGTGATGATGCCACCATCCATATATTTGACTTTTTTGAATCCTTTGTTTTTGAGGATTCGGTAAGCAGTGGCTGCTCTGTTACCGATTCTGCAGGATATGATTGTTTCTGAGTTTGGGTCTAATTCGTTCGCATTGTTGACTAAGTTTTGAATTGGAATATTTGTGCAGGGTTCGATTTTCCCTTCGATGAATTCCATCGGATTTCTTACATCAAGAAATGTGAATTTTTTTCCGTTATCAAATTTCTCTTTTACTTCTAATGGTAAGATTCCTTCAGTTTTTTTTTGTAACTTGTTTTGTAATACATTTCCTGCCACTATAGGCGGTCCTAAGGCGGGTGAAAAGGGTGGTGCATAACATAAATCCAGGCTTAGTAAATCATTTGCTGTAGCTTTGAATGTTATTGCTGTGGCGATAGTGTCTAATGCCTTATCAACAGCTCCTTCTCCCCAGATTTGAGCTCCTAAAACTCTTTCGGTCTTCTTGTCAGCAATTAATTTGATGTTGATTGCCTTTCCACCAGGATAATAGTGGGCTTTGTCTCCAACCGGAACTATTGCTGATTCTGTATCATAACCTTCATCTTTCGCCTGTTTTTCGGTTAATCCTGTTATTCCGATATTCATCTCAAAGACTTTGAAAATTGCCGTTCCTAATATTCCGGGGAATTTGTCATTACCATCTGCGATGTTGATTCCAACTACTCTTCCCATCTTATTAGCAGTGGAACCTAATGGAACCCATATTGGTTTTTCCGTGATGAGATTAATGGATTCTGCACAGTCACCTGCTGCATAAATGAAGGGATAATTTGTTTGAAGTTTTTCATTTGTTCGGATTGCTTTTGTTTGTCCGATTTCTATTCCTGCATCTTTTGCTATCTGGGTATTGGGATAAACACCAACAGCAGCTAAAACAAGGTCTGCTGGGATTTCTCTATTTTGCGTTTTGACTTTTGTTACTTCACCATTTTCATTACCGATGAATTCTTTGGCTTGGTCATTTGTGTAAATCTCAACACCTTTTTCTTTGATATATTTTTCGATATTTAGTGCTACATCTTTGTCAAAATTAGGTATTAACTGGTCTTTTAGTTCTACAATTGTTACATTCAGATTCTTTTCCTTGAAGTTTTCAGCAGCTTCTAAGCCGATATATCCTCCTCCAATAATTACAACATTTTTGACTTTTCCTTCATCGATAAGATTCCTGATAGCTAATGCGTCTTCGACGGTTTTAAGATGAAAAATGTTTTTTAGATCGATACCTGGAATCGGTGGTCTTATTGCTCTGGATCCAGTGGCTATGACAAGTTTATCAAAGGGATGTTTGCTTTCTTCTTTTGTTTGAAGATTGATTACAGTTACTGATTTGTCTTGCGGATTTATCTTGGATACATAATGTTCGGTAAATATATCGATATTCATCATTTTTTTGAAATATTCAGGAGTTCTTGCGATGAGTTTTTCTTTTTTTTGTACGATACCGCTTAGATAATAGGGGAGTCCACAACCAGCATAGGAGATATTTTTTTCATCTGTAAAAATCTTTATTTCAAGATTAGGATTTTCTCTGAAAGCCTTTGCAGCGGCTTTTGTACCTGCTGCCACAGCTCCAATTATGATTATTTTTTCTGTCATTTGCTTTCCTGTTTTTCTTTTATTTCTTTCAAAATCCACTCACACCATTTATCAATACTTGTTTCCTTTGATGCGGATAATTCAAATATTGTGGCATTAGCATTGATTTTTTTCATATCTCTATAAAAATTTCCTTTGTTAAATGTCGTATGTTCGAGGAGGTCAATTTTATTAAGTACAACACATTTGCTTTCTCGAAATATTCGTGGATATTTTTCGGGTTTGTCATCACCTTCAGGTACACTTAAGACACAAATTTTAAAGTCTTCACCTAAATCAAAGGATGCTGGGCAAACAAGATTCCCAACATTTTCAATAAATATGATTTGGGTTTCTTTGAGATTGAAGCTTTTAATAGCTTTATTGACCAGATGAGCATCAAGATGACAAGTTCCTTTGGTGTTTATCTGTAAAACTTCCACATTGTAGCTCTTTATCCTCTCGGCATCTCTTGTTGTTTCGATGTCACCTTCAACGACTGCGATTTTAATCTTATTTTGTAACTTTTTGATTGTCTGTTCGAGAAGAGTTGTCTTTCCTGAACCGGCAGAACCAATCATATTGATAGCAAGTATCTTATGCTTTTTCAATAACTCTCGGATGTCAGAAGCAAATTGGTCATTAACTTTTAAGATGTTTTCCAAGACTTTTATTTCCATATTACTCAACCTCCATCGATTCAAACATTAGTTCTTTACCTGATATAATTTCCACATCGGTTGAACCACATTTTTCGCAGATAAAATGAAACTCATTTACTTCGCTCTCAATGTTACATTGGTTGCATTTTATTATAATAGGCAATTCTTTATAGATTATTTTGACACCTTCAGCCTTCGTGTCTTTTGTAATCACTTCCATTGCAAAATCGAAAGCTTCTGGTATTATCTGCTGCATTTTGCCAACCTTTAAGGTAATAGATAAGACCTTATTATAAGGCTGATTTTCAATGATTTTATTGATTTGTGTAAAAAGTTCTGTCGCAATCGATAATTCGTGCATATTCTATCCTAAAATGTTAATCGTAAGCAACATACAAATACAATTTTTTGCCACGAAATTTTTCTAAAATATGTGAATAGAAGTCAATATGAAAGTCTTTAAAGTGTATTTTTTATTTCAGTTTTGTGGAATTTTATGAAATTTCGTGGCTTATTTAGCTTTAGAGTTAAATTTAAGAGTTTATGGGTTATTTTGATCTTAAGGTCAATAATAAAATTATTTATATTTTGTTAATAAATCAGGTTGACATTTACTATTTTAATCAGTTAAGAGTAATTAAATTAAAAAAGGAGGTGAAAAGAATATGATAAGAAGCAAATTTTTAAAAGGCTTCACGCTTATCGAACTTCTTATAGTCGTGGCAATTATAGCTATTTTGGCTGCTATTGCAGTACCAAACTTCATCGAAGCGCAGACGCGTTCAAAAGTTTCAAGAGTCAAAGCAGATATGAGAAGTTTAGCAACAGCAATTGAGTCATATGCAACAGATTGGAATCATTATCCTCTCGATTATGCTGATGATATTGATTATCCATATTATGTACATAATTGTGTAACCACACCTGTTGCTTATATGACTAATGCAGCAAGAATGAAAGATGTATTTGCTTTTGGCGAAAGACGATGGGGTGATGTTGGGCAAAGATTCCGTTATAAGGTTTTTAATGAAGATTATGAAAATGCAAGTGGTCAATGGAGTGTACCAACTCCAGATGAACCTGGATTTGTTGAAGCAAGAAGGGTATGGGGTAATTGGTTTTTAGTTTCGAAAGGACCTGATACGAAAATTAATCTACCTGATGGATTTGATGATGGTTCAAATACAGATGACTGGCTATGGCAGCTTTATGATCCAACCAATGGTACTATGTCTAAAGGTGATGTTATTAGATCACAAGCACAACCTGAAGCACATGGTTATGACCATGAAATTGTTTATTATTAATTTTAATTAAATGTAGCTAATAAAAAGCGGGGAGTTTTATCCCCGCTTTTTTATTTTGTTAACAAATCCTTGGTAATTGGTCTCCGTATAGTTTTTCGATTATTCGAGTACCGCCAATTTTTGTTTCGAGATAGAGTTTTTCTTTCTTCTCATCTATTATTTTACCGATTATTTTTGCATTTTTACCGATTTTGTTTTGTCTTATTATCTTCAGAACATTTTTTGAATCAGATTTGTCTACAATAAAAACAACTTTTCCTTCATTTGCTATATATAACGGATCGAATCCTAATATTTCACAGATTCCCTTCACACTTTTTCTGATGGGAATTTTCCCTTCGTCAATAGCAGCGCTGTATCCGCAGGAATTGCATATTTCACATAGTACAGTTGCTAATCCACCTCTTGTTGGATCACGCATAAATTGTATTTTTTTGGATGTTTTCATTGCTTCTTTGATTAGATTGTAACAGGAGGCACAATCACTTCTGATGTTTGTGTCAAATTTAAAACCTTCTCGTTGAGTTAATACAGCTATGCCGTGGTCACCGATGTATCCGCTAACGATAATTTCATCACCTGGTTTTATTTTGTTTGTATTCAAAGTATGGTTATTCTCCATAATCCCTATTCCTGCCGTGTTAATGAAGACTTTGTCAGCATTGCCTTTGTTAACGACTTTTGTGTCACCTGTGATTATTTGTACGCCATTTTCTCCGGCTATTTTTTGCATAGAATTGACAATTTTATCGAGAATATTCATTTCCAATCCTTCTTCTATAATAAATCCACAGGAGAGAAAAAGGGGCTTCACGCCCATTACAGCAAGGTCATTTATTGTGCCACAAACGGCTAATTTCCCTATGTCACCACCGGGGAAGAAGATTGGACTAACAACATAAGAATCGGTCGTGAAGGCGAAGGTATTTTTCCCTATCTTGAATAGGGCAGAATCATCTAAATTTTTTAGATATTTGTTGTCGAAGGCTTTCAGAAAGATGTTTCTTATCAATGAATCGCTTAATAATCCACCACTGCCATAGTCTAATCTTATTTTTTCATTTTTAGTCAATATTTTGCTCCTGAGTCTATTGTTTAGTCGGAATATTTATAGTAAGCGGCACAAGTTCCTTCGGTTGATACCATACAAGCTCCTATGGGATTCAGTGGATTGCAAGTCTTTTTAAAGAGTTTACAGTCTGTCGGTTTTTTAATGCCTTTCAATACATCACCGCAGATACATCCCTTTGCTTCTTTTGTCTGTTCAACATCAACCTTTATGTTTTCAGCATCAAAATCCTTGTATGAATTCTTGATTGCAAGACCACTATTTTTGATTGAACCAATTCCTCGCCATTCAGCATCACAGCTTTTGAATACTTCATCTATAATCTCTTGTGCTTTAGTGTTACCATCGTATGATACAGCTCGATTATATTGAATCTCAACTTTTGAGTGAGAATCTTTGGTTTGTTTTAATAGCATATAAACACCCTGAACAATATCTAACGGCTCAAAACCGATGACAACGCAAGGTAATTTATACTTTTTCGCAATAGAATTATAAGCTTTTGCACCTATAATAACACTCACATGACCAGGACAAATAAATCCGTTAATATTTAATTCTTTCGAATTGACAATCGCTTCCATTGCTGGCGGTATAGTTTTTAATGAAGTCAAAACTGCAAAATTTTTCAATTTAGACTTTTTAGCTTCCAATATAGTCATTGCGATTGTTGGTGCTGTTGTTTCAAAACCAACACCTAAAAATATAACATTTTTATTTGTGTTTTCTTTTGCAATTTTGATTGCATCAAGTGGTGAATAAACAACTCTAATATCATTGCCATCAGCTTTTTCTTTTTCCAAACTCGATGTTGAACCAGGAACCCTCATCATATCTCCAAATGTTGTGACGATAGTGTTGGGAACTTTCGAAAGTGCAATAGCTTTATCAAGGTATCTATTTGGAGAAACACAAACAGGACATCCAGGACCGGAGATCAGGTTGACTTTTCCCGAGAGTAATTGAGGAATACCATTTCTGAATATTGCCATTGTATGAGTTCCACAGACTTCCATAAGAGTGGGAACAATATTAAGATTTAGCGATTGTATTTTTTTTATAATGTCTTTTATGAGTTTTTTATCTCTATATTCATCAATAAATTTCATCTTGCTATTCTAAAAATGGAGGTAATTATAGATTAAAATATTATTGAGCTTATGATACTTCCGAGAAAATTTTATTACAAGTATTAAATTCTTTTTTCAATATCAATAATATAGATTGCATTCGTATATTATTTTTATTATCAATGATTGGTTTTATATATTGTAGAACCAATAATGCTTTATGAGGCAAATATAAATAGGTATTGACAATAAATGAAAAAATATGTTAATAATTTTTTGGATTTGCCGATATAATAAATAAAACTACATCTTAGGGGGCAAAGATGAAAAAACATCTAAATTACCTCACTTATGTATTATTGTTTTTTGTTTTTGTAGTTTTAGCTAATTTTAGTACTTTTTCTCAGGATGAGAATTATGAAGCTGTGGCGATGGCGTTGGATAGTGCTGGGAATATTTATATTGCCGGAGAGAAATATACAGATGTTGATAATAAGGATATTGTTTTAGTTAAATACAATTCTTCAGGGATTCAACTCTGGATGCAAACCTTTGATGGACCAGATAGCAATAATGATGAACCTATGGATATTGCTATCGATAGTAATGACAATATATTTGTGACAGGTAAAAGTCTGAATACTGTAACTAATTATGATTATATTACTCTGAAATTCACTGAAAATGGTGAATTGCTCTGGTCCAAGACTTATAATGGTTCTGCTTCTTATATTGATGAGGCTAATGCGATTGCTGTTGATGCTTTGGGGAATGTCTGTATCACAGGTAAAAGTATAAATTTGAATAATGATAATGATATAGTCACGATTAAGTATGATACAAATGGAAATTTAATCTGGGGACGAGTCTATACTGGCTCTTCCAATGATGAAGATGTCGGAGTTGATATTGGAATTGATAGTAATAACGCAGTGTATGCCGG
>CAZYWQ010000046.1:0-232 GCA_964651675.1 uncultured Candidatus Sumerlaeota bacterium
GGTTCTTTAATGAAGGGGAAAGAGGTATCCAGATTCAATGTGGACAGAATACAAAAGATCGTTTGTGAAGCATTTAATATCAAGATTTCAGATTTAGTTGGGAAAACAAGAGTAAAAAAAGTTAAAGTTCCTCGTCATATTGCTCAATATTTGTGTAGGACTCTTACGAATGCTTCTTATGTAGAGATTGATGCAAAGTTCGGTAATAGACACTATTCGACTGTGATGCATG
>CAZYWQ010000046.1:249-11813 GCA_964651675.1 uncultured Candidatus Sumerlaeota bacterium
CAAACAAGCTGAAGAATGAATAAAACAAACTTTTCCTTGCCTTTACCCATCAAAATTAGTAGAAAAATCCATAATCTTAATTTTTGAAGGTGAAGTATTATGAAAAATAATAGGGAAAAAGGATTTACTTTCCTTGAGATAATGCTTGTTGTTGTAATTATTGGGATTTTGGCTGCAATTGTCGGACCTAATATTACTGGTCGAACAGAGAAAGCGAAGATAAAAGCTACAGAAGGACAAATTTCAAATCTTGAAACAGCTTTAAGACACTATGAACTTGAAGTGGGAGAATTCCCATCCACAACACAGGGACTTCAAGCATTAGTTGAGAAACCATCTGATGTTTCTGATACTGAATGGGATGGTCCTTATTTAGATAGAAGTTATGTTCCTAATGATCCCTGGAAAAGACCTTATGTTTATAAATCTCCGGGAGAGCACAATAAAAATTTTGATCTTTATTCACTTGGGAAAGATGGGCAGGAAGGCTCGGATGATGATATTACAAATTGGGTAAATGAAGGTAGATCAACCGCTGATTTCTAAATATTAAATTGCATTTTTATTTTAAATTAATATAAGAGGGTAATTTTTGATTATCCTCTTTTTATTTTGTACTAATAATTATTGATTTATTATCGTTGTCGTTGTTAGTATCCTTTCGATTACTGTTTATTGAAAAGTTGAGCGGAGTTAAAGAATGAGATTTTTTCGTGAGTGTATTAATTTTTTTAGGGCTATAAAAAATAGAGTGAAGCTTTCTTTTACTGGCAAAGAATTTCTGTGCGATACCTGTAAGTATAATTATAGAGAGGCTTGTAAGAAACCAGAAAGGCCTAATGCACGATCTTGTAATGATTATAAACACAACTAAGTATCATAATAAATGTAACAGTTTAGAGTAATGAAAAAAATGATTCGGAAATTTAAAAGAGTAATTATCATCGTTCTCGATAGTCTTGGTGTCGGTGAATTACCCGATGCTAATGAGTATGATGATATTGGTGCCAATACTATAGTGAATATGGCAAAGGCACTTGGTGGATTGAAGTTACCAGAATTGGAAAATCTGGGTCTCGGTAATATTGTTGAGATAGAAGGTGTATCAAAAAAAGATAATCCTTTAGCTTGTTATGGCAAGTTAATAGAAGCTTCGAAGGGTAAAGATACGACAACTGGTCATTGGGAGATTGCAGGGATTATAAGAGAGAACGACTTTCCACATTATCCAGATGGATTTCCTGATGATGTAATGGATGAGTTTAAGAAGAGAACTGGATGTGATTATTTATGGAATAAACCTGCTTCTGGAACGGAGATAATAGAAAAGTTTGGGATGGAACATCTACAAGCAAAAAAGCTGATTGTTTATACAAGTGCTGATAGTGTTTTCCAGATAGCAGCTCACGAAAAGCTTTATCCTTTGGAAAGACTGTACGAAATTTGCATGATTACAAGGTCGATATTGACTGGTAAACATTCTGTAGCGCGAGTTATTGCGCGTCCCTTTATTGGTTCAAGTCCTCAGGATTTTAAACGGACTCCTAATAGAAGGGATTTTTCTTTGGAACCGACTGGATTGACAGTTCTTGATGCTCTTAAGGATGCATCTTTTGATGTCATTGCAATTGGTAAAATCGAGGATATATTTTCAAATAGGGGAATTACAGAGAGTCTTCATTCAAGATCAAATCAGGAAGGAACGGTTGCTACGATTGATTATTTAAAAGGTGATTTTCAAGGTTTGCTTTTTACCAACCTTGTTGATTTTGATATGTTGTATGGACACAGAAGAAATCCTGAAGGATATGCGAAGGCATTAGAGGAATTCGATTCTTTTATTCCTGAGTTTAAGGATACAATGAGAGAGGATGATTTATTGATTTTAACTGCTGATCACGGGAATGATCCTACATTTAAAGGGACTGATCATACGAGGGAATATGTTCCGTTGATTGTTTATCATAAAGGGATAAAGGTCGGATGTGATTTGGGTATTAGAAAGACATTTGCGGATATCGCAAAGACTATCGATGACAATTTTGGTTTGAATAAGATTAAAAATGGTGAATCATTTTTAAGTCTTTTATGAAATAGCTGATAAATGGTTTATAAAGGAGCAGAATATGATTACTGCAAAAGAGATGCTTGAGAAACTTTATAAAGCGCGTGATTATTTAAAAGATGCTATTCCAGATTTCCCTCATATAGCGATTATTGCAGGTTCTGGACTGGGTGGTTTTACAAAGAGTGTTGAGTGTCTCAAAGAGATCGACTATAAAGATATACCCTTTTATCCAGTTTCGACGGTGAAGGGACATAAAGGAAGTTTGATATTTGCTGAATCGGATGGAAAGAAGGTCATTATACTCAATGGAAGAAGACATATCTATGAGGGAGGAGAGTTGTGGGAAGTTGTTTTTGGAGTAAGATTAATGGCATTGATGGGTGTGAAGTTTTTGGTAGTGACAAATGCAGCAGGTGGAATGAATGAGAAGTTTGAAGTAGGTGATTTAATGTTGATTCAGGATCACATTAATTTTATGGGAAGAAATCCTCTTATTGGTGAAAATATCGATGAGTTTGGAGAAAGATTTTTTGATATGTCGAATGCTTACAATGCTGGATTGAGAGAGATAGTGAAAGCAATTGCCAAAGAAGAAAATATTAATTTGAAGGAAGGTGTGTATCTTGGCGTTATGGGTCCAAGTTATGAAACGGATGCTGAGATTAAGATGATGAATATGTTAGGAGCTGATGCAGTAGGGATGTCGACAGTACCTGAAGTTATTGCAGGTGTTCATTGTGGACTTAGGATCATTGGAATTACATATATTTCTAATATGAATATTAAAAAGGAAGAGGGGCAAATTTTAACTCATCAAGAAGTTATCGATAATGCACGATTGGTTGAAGAAAAATTTGCCAAATTAGTTAAGGGTATCATTAAGAAGTTGTAACATTCGTTATATTAGTATAATAAATAATAATCCACATAGCTTTCATATTCAAAATCGAGATAGACTGGTAGATGGTCGGAAGCATTTAATAAATCTGTAGCAGTAGCAACTCCCGGTGGATCATATACTGGTGAGTCAGTAATTGCCTTATTATAATGATTACCATCATTCCCATAGGCGGTATATGAACTGGAAACATATTCCAATCCAGTTGAATTTGTTAATGCATAAGAACAGAGAATCAAATCAAATCTGTCATCAAGTCCACCTGTTGAACCACCATCACCTAAATTTGTTGTTCTTGTCGATTGAGTTATATATAATGGTATAGTAGCGGGAGTCCAAGTTGTTCCTACAAAATCTTGTGACCTTCCATTATTATTTTCTCCAGGTGGAGTTACAGATTGGTCAGCAATAAATTCTTGATATGCCGGTTCAGATGAAGAATAAATATTATAGTCCCCGCATAGAAAGAAATTGTAATTTTCAGGTAAATCGTTTAATACTGTTCGTCTAAGGAGTTCTGCATCGATTCTCCTTCTTTCTTCATTATCGCTGCCAGTGCTTGCCTTGAGATGCATTGAATAGACTTTGAATTCTTGCCCTTCTACGCTAAGCGTATATTCCATCATATACCTTGGCGAATTCCCGGAATCATAATAATAGTTATATCCCGAATAGGTTACAGCAGCGGATTTATAAAAAAGAACGCTGTCAGTATCAGGTCCATCAACATACGGTGTTATATTGTATTCACCAGGTGTGGAATAATTTAGGATACTATTTAGAAAAAATGTGGCAGAAGCATTATTTATCATTTCTTGTACTACTACTATATCGGCATCGATTGAGTCCAGAATATCTCTGAAGGCAAGTACTCTATCAAGGTCGTGTCCTGATGATGGCATTGTTTCAAAACTGAAATTTAAAATATTATAACTTACAATTCGATAAGTTGCTGATAAGGATGAAAAGGATAGAATAAGAATAAAAGAAAATATCAAAAAACATTTTAATAACCGCATACTAACTCCTTAACTGAAATGTATTATCGTAAAAAATTCTTTAAAATAAATCTGTCAATAGTCTTTTTTGAAAATAGCTTTGTCAAGTAGGAATTAAAATAAATTAAGTTGGAATTTTTTCTTAGAATGGTAGGCTTAAAATTAGAATAGAAAAACTCACACTATACCAGAAATGTATAGATTAAAATAAAAGTAAATATAATAACATTTGCACTAATTAATGCTCTCTATACTTACTTCTTATTTCTCAACAAGGGCAATCATTGTATTGCCACAACCAAATCTAAAGAATCCCACCTTTAGAAAGGATAAGAACAATTTAATTAAGGTCGTCAATTCAATCTTTCTTCAATAAAGCGGTTAAGATAATCCTTAGCATTCTCATTCATATCTTCAAATTGCAATCCTAAACCGCATACTTCATTATTTCCTCTTGTTTCGTAGTATTTCCTTTTTATTTGTGTTGTGCATTGAATGTTGTAATCAGGATTTGTAATAGACAAAGAAAAAGGAATTTTATCATCTACTTCGAAAACAGGAGGATTTTTTAAAATTAAAAACTCAACGCGAACTCCGTCGATTGAAATGTCTCTTAAGACCCAGAAGGTTGTTCTATCGGGTTTCCCGATTTGGAATTTTAAAGGAAGATTCATATTGTTGAGTCTTTTGAATCTTCTTCTATCTGTACCTGTCCAGATCATAACTCCTCCCCCTTGTTCAATAAAGACAAAATGAAAAAAAACCTTGAAATGTAAAAGTGATATACTTTAATAGTATTGTCAAGAAAATAAAAAAAAATTAATGGGTGATTAGCTCAGTTGGTTAGAGTGCTGCTTTGACATGGCAGAGGTCACTGGTTCAATTCCAGTATCACCCACCATTGAAAATGTTATATAAATTTATTACAGTTTTATTAACGAATTAAATAAAAAATAGGAGGGAAAAGTAATTAAAGGAAATCTGCGTATTAATGAGGAAATCAATGCGCGAGAAGTTCGGTTGATAAGTGAGGATGGCGAACAATTGGGCGTTCTACCTATTCAGAAAGCTAATGATTTGGCAAGAGAAGCGGGTCTTGATTTGGTTGAAGTGGCTCCTAATGCCGATCCTCCCGTTTGTCGTATCTCTGATTTTAGAAAAATTCTTTATGAGAAAAAACGCAAGGCAAGAGAGGCTAAACGGAAACAAAAACATATCGATATTAAGGAGATTAAGATAAGACCGAGGATTGATAAGCATGATTTGATGATTAAGGTTAAACATGCTGAGGAATTTTTGAAGGCAGGGAATAAGGTTCGAGTGACTATGATGTTTCGGGGTAGGGAAATGATGTATGTTGATCAGGCGAAATTATTGATGGATAAGGTTATCGAAATGTTGGCTGATGTTTCTGTCGTTGAGCATAATTATACCTTGTTAGGAAGAACGATGAGTATGGTTTTAGGTGCAAAATCATAAAAATTGTGTAGTTTTCTTTCCAGTCCAAATTTTTTGTAAAAAATTCTTGACCTTGCAATGTAGGGTATAGTTAATTTCTCGCGTGTTATTACATATAAATTGTGTTTTTTAAGATAAAAGAGTCATTTTTTTATATTTTTATATATTTTTCTGGATTAAAGGAGAAGTTGTAATGCCTAAATTGAAAACAAAAAGTTCAGCTACAAAAAGATTTAAGTTGACGGCTTCTGGTAAAGTCAAAAGAAAAAAGGCTTTTCATAGTCATATATTAACGAAGAAATCGCCAAAAAGAAAAAGGCATTTGAGAAAATCCGCTTTGGTAAATTCTGTTAATGTTAAATCAATTAAAAGGCTTATTACTACTTAAAATTATGTGTTTTTGGAGGTAAGGATTAATGCCACGCACAAAACATTCTGTTGCATCTAAAAAGAGAAAAAAGAAAATAATGAAACTTGCCAAAGGATATTTTGGTTCAAGATCAAGATTATACAGAACTGCAAAAGAGGCTGTTAATAAAGCATTGCAATATGCTTATCGGGATAGAAAACAGAAAAAGAGAAGTATCAGGGTTTTATGGATCAGTAGGATTAATGCGGCTGCTCGATATTATGGGATTAGTTATAGTAATTTCATTAATGGGCTGAAAAAGGCAGGTGTCGATATCAATAGGAAAATTCTTGCAGATCTGGCAGTAAGGGATACTAAAGCATTTTCACAATTGGTTAATATCTCGAAATCAGCACTGCAAGAAAGTTAATGTTCTATTACTTTCGTTTTAGTGTAGATATTTCAATTTCCGAGTATCTGCTATTATAAGAAGGGGAACATCATCGAGTTTGTAGATGTGTTTTGTCATCTTGGTGTTGTAAATCATATTTTCCGCTCTTCCAAAAAATCCTTTTCGGCATAAGAGTATATGAAAATCGTAAGGTGGTTCACCATCGAATTTGATGTCTTTTCTAATAACTCCCCATTCTTGATAATAATCGAATATTTTTTCGTGGAGAGCTAATAGTTTTACATTTGCATTTTCGGGAAAGTTAATGTTAATGTATTTTGTTACATCGTTGTTAATCACTTCTCCCCAATAGGTTGTTTCCATTCCTTTTTGGTAAGCTCCTTTTACTCCACCTATCAATTGATTGTAATAAGAAAGTTCATAAGGATGAATCAGATATATTTCTAAAAGTCCTATTATAAAGAGTATTAGTATGAAGACATAGGGTATTAGGGAAATGTTTTTTAGAGAAAAATAAAGTGGTGATTTCTTATCGAGCCATTCTATTATTTTTCCAAATCCAATACCGGACATTATGGCTATGAATGGAAATGCAGGCATAAATAGTCTTATTCCATCGTAGGTAGGGGAGGATGGTAAGGCAGTAATTAATAATGGTATCAATGCGTTTATCAAGATTAAGATTCCGATTGGTTTTGAACGGATACCTTTAATGATGAATATTAATGATAGTATTGAAGATATTATTATTGAAATGGGGAGTGTGAAGAAAACCATAGCAAATGGATAATGAAATGGTGCGGAGATTCCTTGATAAAGTTTCCCGAAATAGTAAACACTCGTTAGCTGATGCGTTGTGTTGAATTTTAAGAAATCCAGAATTCTTATTAGGGTGTCATTCCATAGCCAGGGCCAAGTTAGAATCCATACTATCGGTGAAATGAATATTACACAAAAAAGATTGTTAATATATTTTTTCTTGTAATAAATTTGTGACCATATAATGAGAGCTGGTATCAGGAAAAAGGCATTTATTTTTGTATTTAGTGATAATCCAAAGATTATTCCTGTAAAAATACTCCATAGAACCGAGTTCAATCCTTTTGTCCAACAGTATGTTGTTAGCAAAATCATAAAAGTGATAATCATATCTGTTTCTGCGATGTGTGAATGTCCGAATATCCTTGGGATTATGAAAAATGAGACTGAAGCAGCAGCTGCGACAATTCTTCCATAATGGGGAAGTATAAAGATGTAAATGAGAACAATTAAAAGAGAAAAAATGATTATGTTCGGTAGACGAAAGGCGTTGATGTGCCATAATATTTTTTCAAATAGTAATAGACTTGTTCCCCAGAGGAGTTTACAAAAGCCAGGAAGTTCAACAATCTTGTCCCAATAACTATCAACACTTTCCTGAGAAAAATCGGTATTACCCTGAAAGATATCTCGAATAAAGAATGAAACTTGTTCTGAGGGTTCGTAATAGTAGGCTTCATCCCAGCTTAAGCCATAATCGTTAATTGTCAAGAAAGATAGGATGAGAGAGAGTGCAAATAAAACAAATATGAACATATAATCAAAGAATATGAATCTGTACTTTTCGTCGGATGTTGCGATGTCGATTTTCTTTTTTGTCTGTAGCGATTCTTTGTGTATGTCAACAAGTTCCGAAGGAGCTATCCAGGGAGGTTCAGTAGAGTCAGTTTTATTTTTATGTTCGTTTTTATTGTTCATTGTGTTTATTAGAATAAGGAATCTTTCATTATGTAAATCTTTTGAACATATACAAACCAATGCAGGTGAATATAATATTGGGAAGCCATACTGCAATAAGTGGAGGTATTATGTTGGCTTTACCTATTGTAAGGCAAAATGCTGTTATTCCATAATAGCAGATTGCGATTATAATTCCAATCCCAAATCCAAATAACATTTCACCTGATTGGACTTTGAATGCAAAGGGGAGAGCTATGAGGATTAGAATTAATGCGGAAAATGGGAATGAAATCTTTAAATATAAATCGGGATAGTAGTCTACAATGGCACCTTGACTCTCTAATATTTTTATGTATTTCCGAAGTTCAAAGAAACTCAGGTCTTCAGGCTTTTTTTCTACACTAAGGAATGTCTCAAGATTTTCTTCTAAAAGTATGTCATATTCATTATAATGTTCTATATCTTCTACGACACCTTTTTCGTCGAAATCTCTGATGGTAACATCATATAGTTTCCAGTAAGGTCGACTTTTGTTACCGTCACCTTTAACTAAAACACCTTTGCTTGCATCAACTCTTTTAATCAGAAAAGTGTTTTCGCTATTTACATCTTCGATTACAGGATTAATCATCATTGGTGGTTTTGAGACATAAGCAGACATACTGTAAAAACGATTACCTTTGCCTTTGACGAAGATTTCTTCTCTTTCTAATATCTTTTTTCCTTTAATGATTCTTGTCTTAATATCATCAGCTTTTGATTGGGTAACAGGAACGATACTTTCATTAAACAAGATTATTAAACCACTAAGCATAACTCCAGCAATAATAAGAGGCAATGCAAATCTATATATGCTAACTCCACTGGATACCATTGCTAATATTTCGTTGTGTTTTGACATTGCTCCGATTGAAAATAATACGGCAATTACAGTGGCAATTGGAATGATTTGAACGATTGTGAAGGGTATACTGTAGATGAGAAATTTTATCGTGGATGATATTGGAACGCTGTTTTCTAAAATATCATCTATGTTGCTTGTTATTAGAAAAATCATTAATATGATCGTACAAATAAATATTGCGGCGAATAAAGAATATAGAAATTCATTTGTTATATATCGGTCGAGAATGCGCATTTAATTGAAACCTTGATTTTATTCTTTGTAACAAGTTCAGATCTTACTTACCTTTAAAACAAATCATATTCAAGGAAATTTATTAACAATTTTTTTTAATGAAACTTTTATTTGTTGAAGAAAGAATAGAGAAGTGAATTTCCTATATCTTTTCTTTCACATTGTTTATTTTCATTCTTGACAAAATAATAGCTTTTAAGCAGATAATATAGTGAGAAAGAGGGTAATATTACACAACAATTTATAAAGGAAACGAAAATGGTAGATAATAAAAATGCAAATGAAGTAAGAAGGATGGCAGTAGCTGGACAATTCTATACTGCTGATCCAGAAGAGTTATCAAAAGAGATAAAGCATTATTTGAAGAAAGTGGAAATTGATAGAAGTGATAAAGATATAAAAGGTATTATAGCTCCGCATGCTGGTTATATCTATTCGGGTCAAGTTGCGGCTTTTGGATATAAGCAGGTGATGAATAAACCAATCAAGACAGTTGTTGTTATTGCACCAAGTCATCAGGCGATGTTTTCGGGTGCATCAGTTTTTAGTGGAAAGGCTTTTCGGACACCTCTTGGCGATGTTCCAATCAATAACATTCTTGCGGATAAACTCAATAATTATCCTGATTTTCAATATTTACATTCTGTTGATACTTCAGAACATTCTTTAGAGGTTCAGGTTCCTTTTCTACAGAGTGTTCTAAATGATTTTGCACTTGTCCCAATTATTATCGGAGATCATAGGGAAAAAAACTGTGATTATATTGTGGATATATTAAAGGAAGTTTTGGAGAAGGAGAAAGATTTATTATTGGTTGCCAGTTCTGATTTGTATCATGGATATTCATATAATGAGTGCGTTAACAAAGATAAGCAACTGCTCGAAGCGGTTAAATCGTATGATGCATCAAAGATGATGGATGGGATAAGGAAAAAGGATTATATGGCATGTGGTGCTGGACCTATTTATGTTTTGATGAAGGTTACGAAGGCTTTGGGAGCAAAAACTGCTGAGGTTCTTAAATATACAAATTCAAATGATGTTACAGGTATAAAAGGGGATTATGTTGTGGGTTATTCGTCTGTGATTTTTTACTGATAAACAGAATGAATCTTACCAGTATCAGGTTTTTCAGAATTAAACAAAATAAAAAAGGCATACACATTTTGGCTTAACAAATTGCTTTTGTGTATGCCTTCTAACTCGTTATGAATCAATATTTTATGATTTAGACCATTCTTTCTGAAAAATGCGTATTCTGATTAATAAATTTCCCAAATTGACTTAACATTTGCTGGTGGATCAGAGATAAATATCTCAGTATTTAACTCTTCGTTATTGAAAACATCTTCTGCTCTTACTCCGAATGTATAAGTAAGGTCACTATCAATACCTGTTAAATGAGTGGAACTGGCTGGAGCATCAATTTGTGCATAAGGAGTAGTGGCGAATAATGTAGTTGCATTTACAACACCAGAATGAACATATATATTATAATGGAAGGCGCTTGCATCTGTTGCTTCATACCAATAAACATTTGCTGAGTCATCAATAAATCTATCAACATTATAAATACCTTCATTACCACCGGGATAAGTTGGTGGATCTGTTTCTGGTGGTTCTGAAATTGTAACTGATAATGTGTAAGTATATCCGGAACCTTTCATTAGCAAAGCTTCATAAGCTACTATGCAATAATCACCATCAGATGGAATAGTATAACCACTAATATATTCATTAGTACCTTGACCACCACTATCGATCGGACCCACTAACCAAGTATCTGACATATCTGTTAGTATTAAGCCTAAGTCGGTTGGATAATTAGCATTTCCGGTAACACTTACGGTTTGACCAGCAACAGCAGAGAATTTAAAGTAATCATCTCCGTATGTAGATGTGTCAAAGGTTTGAAAACCACAAGGATATGTACCTGTTGAACCTAAAGTATTTGCCTGCCCAGGACTATTATTCGGTTCATCTTCCCAACTCTGATAATAGGAAGCAGGAAAAACAATCATAGCAGTACTAATAAAGAGTAGAACTAAAAATAAAAATAAAAATTTTTTCTTCATTACAAACCTCCTTTTTACAAAAATATTAGTTTAGGAGAAGGATGACTCATAGGAATGCAAATGTCAAATTCTTTTCTGTTAAAATTTTGTTAAAGAGATATTATTCTGCAACATTTTATCTTGACCGAAGAGATTTATATAATTGAGAATAAGCAAAATCGAAAATATTGATTATAATGAAACTAACTCTTATAAATACACATTTTAAAGATGATCCTTATCAGGTATCGCTTCCTCCATTGGGTCTCGGTTATATTGCTGCACTTCTGAAAAAGGAGATGCCTGATATCGAGGTGAACATTGCTTTTGGTATTGATGAGCTATTATCTTCTGATCCCTCCATAATTGGTGTTTCATCAGCAACTGAAAACTTTGATGAAGCAATTCAAGTTGCTCAAAAGGCAAAAGACAAATTATTGAAGCGAGTTCCTAAATGAAAATAGTATGGT
>CAZYWQ010000047.1:0-1681 GCA_964651675.1 uncultured Candidatus Sumerlaeota bacterium
TCTTAAAAGTGGTCTTATGCGCGCTAATCGGCATATTCATATGTCAAAGGATGATGCTCAAAAGTATGGTATTAACGATGGTCAAATTGTAAAAGTAAAGGTATCTGGTGAAAAACCAACACTGTTTGAGAAATGTCTTGTGAGAGTAAGCGAGAATTTTAAAACGGAATTGCACCTTGATACTGATGATGGAAACGCTGCAGATATTGTGTGTGGAACTGAAGTGGAAATCCTTTTATGACTAAACAACAAGATATAAATAAAGAACAAATCAGAGAAATCGTTAGTAAAATAGTACGGGAGATTTTGTCTAAAAGACAATTAAAATCTCCAACAGCTAAAAAACTCCTGATTCTCTTCACGGGTAGTCTTACAAATTATGATTCTGTGATATCTCAATTAAGAGCAATAATATTAGCCGATTATAATGTTACTCTTGTTCTGTCAGAGTCTTTTTCTAAACTGAAATCGCCTGATGAGATTCAAAAAGAACTCAATCCTGATAGAGTCTTAACTAACCTTAATAACTATGAGATTGTTGAGGAAGTTAAAAATGCGGACTTAATCTTAGTACCCTTTTTGACCAGAAATACTGTGGCAAAGATCCTTAATGCAATAACTGATTCTTTGCCAACAAATCTGATATTTGATGCTTTACTTTTGAATAAAACGATTATCGCAGTCAGGGATGGGGCTGATCCAGAAATACTCGATTGCATACCCTGTTCAACTCCGGATGCACCTGCTATTATCACTTCTCTTATGAAGAAAAATCTCGAATTGTTCAAGCAGGTCGGCGTTGAACTGATTAAATCCGAACAGTTGGAGGATGCAGTAGAAGATTTTTTCAGCAATAAAAAACAGTCTTCGCCAAAAATAGATGCTCAAGCTAAGTTGCAAAGACAAATTATTACAGGTGAAGACATTAAAAAATTACTGAAAAATAAAGAAAAATCCCTCTATGTATCAGCTAATGCTATTATCACCGATATTGCCAAAGAGATGATGAAAAAAGAAGGGATTGATATTGTGAGATTGTAAGTTGATGATTGTATTTATGCCAGTTTTCTTGCGACATAAATGTCGCGTTACAGTATTTTAGATGAATAATATAATTGAAACAATAAAGCAAGCAGGAATTGTAGGTTTTGGAGGAGCTGGATTTCCAACTCATATCAAACTTAATGCAAAATTTAAAAACCTGATCATAAATGCCGCTGAATGCGAACCTCTCCTCGAGGTCGATAAAAAACTACTCTTCCATAAAGCTGAATCTATTTATTCGGCTATCATTTATCTGCTCAAAAACACTTCTGCTGAAAGAGCTATAATCGGAATAAAAAATAAAAATGCTAAATATGTCAAGCCTATTAAGGAATTTATAAAAAAGAAGGATAAAATCGAAATAATATATCTTGATGATACTTATCCGGCTGGTGATGAACATATTTTAGTATATGAAATTCTTAATAGGGTAATTACGGAAGGCTCTATTCCTCTTGAATTGGAAACTGTCGTGATAAATGTTGAAACTCTCTATAACATTGATCGTGCTATAAAAGGCGAAAGTGTTACTGATACCTATGTAACGGTTGTTGGTGAAGTTGAATCTCCGAAAACACTTAGGGTTCCGATTGGTACATTAATTATGGAAGTGCTAAAACTTTGCAAGGTCAGAGAC
>CAZYWQ010000047.1:1691-11764 GCA_964651675.1 uncultured Candidatus Sumerlaeota bacterium
CTTCACGTTGGTTCTCAGTCCGGTTGAGATCGTGATAAAATCAGTGTCATCGAAGGCGGAATTATGATGGGAATTTTGCGTGATGATTTATCCAGTCCGATAACAAAGACAACAAAGGGATTGGTTGTTCTGCCTAAAAATCATCGAGTTGTTAACAGATATAAAGAAACGGATAGTACAGTAAGAAAAGAAGCTTATGCGGTTTGTTGTCATTGTAGATTATGTACTGATACCTGTCCACGATATTTGCTCGGACATTCGATCGAACCACATAAGATTATGCGAACGCTTTCTCGGGGAGTTCCTCTCGATAATCCGACATATCGAAGAGCGATGTATTGTTGCGAATGTGGAATATGCGAACTTATTGCCTGTCCACTTTTTCTTGCTCCCCGAAGGATGATTGTGATGATTAAAAAACAATTTCAGGAAGCAGGGATTAAATTCAAAACGGAACAAACATCTTTTGTCCCTAAAAGAAGGAGGAGTTTTGGTCGGATTCCGACATCAAGGATAGAGTATAAATTAGGACTTGACAGCTATAAGAAAACCACCGATTTTACTGAGAATAATATTCACCCTTCTGAAGTTAAGATTGCCCTGAAGCAACATCTCGGAGTTCCTTCGGTTTCGAGAGTTAAAAAAGGTGATAAGGTTAAGAAAGGTGATCTTATTGCTCGAATTCCTGAAGGGAAATTGGGAGCTAATATTCACGCAAGTATTGATGGCAAGGTGACAGAAGTTAAAAAAGATTATATTGTAATAAAATCTTAAAAATTCGTAAGGACAGAACATCGTTCTGTCCCTATAAAGGCTATAAGAAATTATTGAAAGTACATTTTAAATGTTTATAGTTTGTGCTTAGTAATAGAAAATAAATTAAAACAAGAAGTCATCAGAAAAAAAATGAATAATCAAAAAGAAGAGAAAGCTATTGGTGTTCTCGAATTAAGAAGTGTCGCATCAGGTATTGAGTGTGTCGACACAATGATAGATACGGCAGAGATATTTGTATTGGCAGCTACTCCTGTTTGTCCTGGGAAGTATATAACTGTGATTGGTGGTGATGTTGCATCTGTAAATGCTGCGATGGATGCTGCAAGAGATGTGGGCAAAGAAATGGTTACGGATTCCGTAGTCATTCCCAATGTTCACGAAGATGTTTTATCTGCGATTAATTCGACTACAGAAGTCAAAGACATAGAAGCTGTCGGAGTCATTGAGACATTTTCGGTAGCTTCCGCTGTGATTGCAGCGGATTTAGCAGCCAAAGCCGCTAAAGTAAAACTCATCGAAGTAAGATTGGCTCGTGGATTAGGTGGAAAGGCTTATGTTCTGTTGACCGGAGAAGTTGCTGAAGTTGAATCCGCCACTTTGAAAGGGTCTGAATATCCTAAAGAACAAGGGCTCCTCGTCAAATATGTCATCATACCATCCGCTAATAAAGAACTGATTGATTTTCTTTTGTAAATTAATTTTTAGGTTATTAGAATCCAATAAATTTAATAATAAATAAACAGGTATGATTTATGAACATAATCGAAAAATTCATTAGTGTTTGTGAAAAACATCCAGAAAGTGTATCTTTAGTTGATGAATATTCAATGTTAACGAGAAAGGAAACATTAAATCGGGTATACAGCCTTTCTAATTTTCTGAACAGTTCCGATTTCGAGAAAACAGATAAAGTCGGAATATTATTACCAAACTGCAATGCATTTGTCATTTCATTTTTTGCAGTTATTCTCTCCAAAAAAACGATTGTTCCTCTTAATTACCTATTACAACCTGCGGAACTTGCTTATGTCATTACCCATTCTAATCTTGACACAATAATCACTTCGAAATTTTTTGATAGATTGATGGAAGCGATTGTACAGTTCTGTCCCGACCTAAAAAGAATCATCTATATCGATAAAGAAGGAGAAGATCACTTAAACTTCAAAACGATATTTCAAACATCTCCACCAGAACCACCGAATCTCAAATATGATTTGGAAGATGAGTTGCTTCTGATTTACACATCAGGAACTACAGGGAAACCTAAAGGTGTTATGCTCACTCATAAAAATCTATATGCTAATCACATTGGATGTCTCGATGCATTTCCCGATACGGAAGGTGGCGTATATCTTGGTGTATTGCCATTATTCCATTCTTTTGGAATCACCGTATGTATATTATTACCTCTATTAGAAGATTCGAAACTCGTGTTAATCAATGGATTCAGTCCGGTAAAAATTCTGGAGGCAATAACGGAAGAAAATATTTCTTTTTTACCAATGGTACCTCAACTATTTGCCGTGTTACTAAAATCAAAAGAAATCCAAAGCATCAGCGTTTCCAGCTTAAAGTATTGTGTTTCAGGGGGAGGACCCTGTCCAAGAATCTACGTCGAATCCTGGGAGAAGTTGACAGGATTGTCGTTACTCAATGGTTATGGATTAACCGAAACATCGCCTGTTGTATCGGTCAATAGAAGCGATAATAATAAAAAAGGAACTATCGGCATACCATTTTTCAATAACAAAGTGGAAATATGGGATGATAATGGTAATTCGGTTGAAAGAGAAGTTATTGGTGAGATAATGGTTAAAGGTGATAATGTGATGAAGTGCTATTACAAAGATGCGGAAGAGACTAAAAAGACAATCACGCAGGATGGATGGTTATATACGGGAGATATGGGATTCCTCGACAAAGAAGGATTTTTAACTATAACAGGTCGCAAGAAAGAGATAATCATCTCAGCCGGAGAAAATATTTATCCTCAGGAAATTGAAGATGTGTTATTATCGCATCCCAAAATCATTGAAGCGGCAGTAGTAGGAATAGAAGACAAAGTAAGAGGAGAGATTCCCAAAGCCTTTGTAGTACCGCATCCGGAACACACTCCGACAAAAGAAGAAATCCTCGAATACTGTCGTCAAAAACTTGCAGCATTCAAAGTCCCGAAAGAAATAGAATTCCGCTCATCCTTACCTCGTAATCCCACAGGCAAAGTGTCTAAGATAAAGTTGATGGAAGAAGGAAGGGAAAAATAAATATAACGGTGTAACCAAACAAGAAATCATAAAATTCCAAGATGAAAATGAAGAATTTTTAAAAGAAAACTTTCACATTACTTCATCCATTCCTTCCATTTTTCTCCAATATCTCCTCTTTTTTTGTATCTTAGCATAGAGTGTTTACAGTTGCAGGTGAATTTGTAATTGTTTATTTTTTTTGCCACATAGTCGATTATCTCGGGGAGTTTGTGAACTACTTCGTCAACTTTTTTTGCTTCTTCTTGTGAGAGCATTCCTTCGAAGAATTCACCTTTTTTATATTTTCTTTCTACTATTCCCTCAGCGTAATTTGTTACATAACCTAATGCTGCATAACATATCTCAAGCTCTTTCGCCAGAAAAACTTCAGGTGCTAAGGTCATTCCTACAAGATCCGCTCCCAGTGACTTGTATTTCCTTATCTCAGCTCGGGTTTCTAAACGAGGTCCTTGTGTGCAAACATAAATTCCTTCATCTTTGAAGGATAATTTTAGGTTTGTGAGTGTGTCTCTGAGCACCTTTCTGAGAGTGGGACAGAACGGTTCTGACATTCTTATAAATCCCCATCCTTTGTTTTCAAAGAATGTCGATGCTCGGGAATATGTCTCATCAATTATGTCATCAATGATTACGAAATCACCAATCTTATAATTCGTATTAATCGCTCCAGGACCTGTCCAGGCGATGATTGCCTCCACGCCTAAATCTTTTAGTACATAAATGTTTGCACGATAATTAACGAAGGGTGCTGTTACATGATATTTCTTTTCCCCATGTCTTGAGAGGAAATATAAAGTGTTTTTAGTGGGTGTTTTTAATTTATAAATTGGTTGTGAATTTCCGAATGGAGTTCCTCTTTCACCTAATCGTTTACCTGATAATGCTTTTTCCTGAAGCAAGGTATAAGCCTGACTTCCACCGATTATTCCGATTGTTTTCTTCATAGTTTAAATCACTTTAAGTAGTTCGGACCCTGTCCCATTTTACCAATAAAAAAATGCAATATTCCAACGGGAATACTTAATATATCTTTGAACTTGCCTTTTGTTATGGAAATTACGATCTCCTTTACTGAATAAAAAAACACTATAGGGAGTAATTTTATAAAGCTGCTTGATGGTAAATTTTTCTTCAAAAAATACAATCTATTTCTGAATTTGTAATAGTTTATCAATCCGCTAAAATATTTTTTTGTTGTTGATGAAACTTTATGATAGAGTTTGCTTTGTGGAATATAGAAAATTTTGTATCCAGCTTTTTTTGCTCTATAACATAAATCGACTTCTTCAAAATAGGCAAAATATTTTTCATTAAGTAATCCGACTTTTTCAAACACCTCTCTTTTAGCCATCAAAGCACATCCTGTAATGAAATCCACTTCCTTAGAATTAAGGACAGAACGCTGTTCTGTCCCTACATTTTCAGTTTTATTCATATCGAGATGGATTGTTTTTGCTCCTTTATTCAATAAGAGTTTCCCGCCACCAAACCATATTTTATTTTGATCATTATGATATATTATTTTCGGTCCGACTATACCAATTCCATTCTGTAAATCAAAACTGTTTATCAAAATTGAAGATGTGTCGGGCAAGACAATCGTATCATTATTAAGAAGGCAGATGTAATCAGCTCCCATTTCGACAGCCTTTTTGATTCCGAGATTACAGGCACCTGCATAACCAATATTTTCTTGAGTTGGAATGAATATAAGTTTGTGTTGTGAGGAACTGTCGCGACAGTTCCTCACAAATTTATTTTCAGAATCTTGTGTGGAGAGCTGATTAATAAGAATGATTTTGATATTATCGTAATTGGAATTTTTAATTGATTTGATACATTCGATAGTAAGTTCATCCTGAAGATAATTGATTAGGACTATGGCGAGTTTTGGTGATGTTTGCATTTTTTGTGATTATTTATTCTTAATATTAGAATGTGGATTTTCCAAATCTTTGGAGTGCGAAAGCTTGCTTTCGCTTTGTTTTGTGGAAGCTTGCTTCCACTGTAGGGAACGGTTTAAAACCGTTCCCTACAAATAATGGGCGAGAAACATTCGCCCCCACATCTATATTTATATTGTAACACAATATTACAGCGAACTCCTTTCAGAGTTTAGTTCATTGTGCATATTCTCATACTTAAGTAAGTTTATTTTAGTGTAGTACTCTAGCCGGAAATCAATCTGTTCCTTTTGTTGACCATTCAGCTTTTAAATTTCTGATATTCCTTTCAGTAATTTCAATCTCCCTTTTGGCTCCGATTTGTTTGAAGATTACAAGGGCTTGATTGAAATAATTCAGGGCACTCTCTAAATCGCCTTTTGTCCAATAAATTAAACCGATGTTAGCAAGGTCAGCGGCTTCACCTTCCTTATTGCCAATTTCTCTATCAATCTTTAATGCCTCTTCGTGATAATTCAGGGCGTTCTCTAAATCGCCTTTTGTCTGATAGATTAAACCGATGTTGCCAAGGGCTTTAGCAACACTTTCTTTCCATCCCATCTCTTTAGAAATCTTTAAGACCTGTTCAAAGTTATTCAGTGCATTCTCTAAATCGCCTTTCGCCTGATAGATTAAACCGATGTTGCCAAGTTTAGCGGCAATCCCTCCTTTTCTACCCATTTCTCTATCAATCTTTAGTCCTTCTTCAAAGCTATTCAGTGCATTCTCTAAATCGCCTTTTGTCCAATGGATTAAACCGATGTTACCAAGTTTGGCGGCAATCCCTTTTTTTCTATCCATTTCTCTATCAATCTTTAACCCTTCTTCGAAGCTATTCAGGGCTTTCTCTAAATCACCTTTTGTCTGATAGATTAAACCGATGTTGCCAAGTTTAGCGGCAATCCCTTCTTTTCTATCCACTTCTCTATCAATCTTTAAACCTTCTTCAAAGCTATTCAGGGCTTTCTCTAAATCACCTTTTGTCTGATAGATTAAACCGATGTTGCCAAGGTCAGCGGCTTCACCTTCCTTATTACCAGTTTCTCTATCAATCTTTACTGCCTCTTCGTGATACTTCAGGGCTTTCTCTAAATCGCCTTTTGTCATATGGATTACCCCGATATTGCCAAGGTTTACAGCTTCGCCTTGTTTGTCATTAAAGTCACAAGCAAGTTTTAAAGATTTCGCATAATTATCTAAGGCAAAATTAAGCCTTCCGCTTGTATGATAACAAATTCCAATTAGAGTATAAAGAGCGACTATTTGACTTCCCTTCGCTTTCTTCATTGCATTCTGGAATTCTTTAATTGCCTCATCCCACTTATATTCCGCCATCAGTTTTGTGCCTTCAAAGAATGGGTCAAAAACTGGTGGTTCAGCCTGCGGTAAACCATCAACATAAATGGGAATACCAAGGTGTTTCCCAATTTTGAAAATATTCTCTTTAACTTCTTTTGCTTCCTTCCGAGCTTCGTTTGCTGCTTCCTCAATTTGCTTCAATCGTTCCTCTTCTTCTTTTCGCCAACGAGCCCGTTTTGGGAAAATCCAAGCAAATAGAGCAATTAGAACAGCAATTACACCCAAAAAGACACCAAGAACTGTCAAGAATAATATTTCAGGAATTTGCCAACCGAAGAAATTCATTTTACCTTCTAACTTTTTCTCTAACTCTGAAACTTAACATATAATGATACTGCTGGAACTAGTTTGGTATTATTGCGAGCCCTGAAACAGATTCAGAGTGAAGCAATATCTACCTATGATAGTTTTTAAGCAGTCATAGTTGTAGGGAACGGTTTTAAACCGTTCCCTACAGTGGAAGCAAGCTTCCACAAAACAAAGCGAAAGCAAGCTTTCGCACTCCACATAATCTATATCTTATCCAATGCCTGTTTCAAATCATCGATTAAATCTTCAACATCTTCGATTCCGACTGCTATTCTTATTAGATTATCTTTTATACCGATGTCGGCTCTTTCGTCAGGTGAAAGGTCATAAAAGGACATTATGGCTGGCTGAATTATCAGACTTTCTACTCCGCCTAAACTCGGTGATATGTATGGTATCTGAAGATTATCCAACAATTTTGATCCTGTTTTTGCATCTCCATTTATCTCAAATGTGACTAAGCTACCAAAACCGTTCATCTGTTCATTCGCAATTTTATAATCTTTATGACTTTCAAGCCCTGGATAATAAACTTTCTTTACTTTCGGATGACTTTCCAGAAATTTCGCCACTTCAAGCCCATTCTGATTATATTTTTCCATCCTTAACGAAAGAGTTTTTAATCCGCGTAACAGTAGATAGCAAGTAAACGGACCAGGAATACTACCAAAAATCCCTTGCATCTCTTTTATCTCTTCAACCAAATGCTTATTACCCGCCACAGAACCTGCTAACAAATCGTTATGTCCGCCTAAATATTTTGTTGCCGAATGAATGACCACATCTATACCAAATTCAAGAGGTCTCTGATTAAAAGGAGTAGCAAGTGTTGAATCGATCATTGTCAGCAATTTATGTTTCTTCGCTATCTTTACAATCTGAGACAGATCAAGAACATTCATATACGGATTGGTCGGACTCTCAGAAAAAATAATCTGTGTATTTTCCTTTATGGCAGATTCGATAGATTTTCCATCTGGCTCAACAAATGTATAATCAATATCATACTTCGTCAGAAATGATTGTGCAAAATCCCTTGTCTTTCTATAGCAATCCGCAGTGAATACAATATGCTTTCCTTTCTTATGTAAAGCCAATATTGCTGTAGTTACTGCACCCATACCACTCGAAAATAATAATGCCTTTTCTGCACCTTCCAATTCAGCCAATTTGTTCTCTACTGCTCTCTGAGTGGGATTGCCATACCTCCCATATTCTTCCTCACGGGTAATTTCTCCACGAAGTTCCTTCTCTTTATAATCCTGTACGGCAGCACTATTCTCGAAAGTATAAGTTGCACTCTGCACTATTGGCATTGTTATGGAATGATACTGTTTATTTTTTTCTTCACCGCCGTGAACTGCTTTTGTCCCAAACTTTTTAAATTTTTTCATAATACATACCCACTTTTTTCTATATTTTTGTCGATTGCGTCCTTAATTGATTTCACATCAGGTTTTAAAACAATCGGTTTATTTGCATAATTCGAATTAACACCCTTTATTTTACCTTCATGATATTTAATTTTAAACTCAGAAAACTTCAGACCATGGGCTGTTGAAATTAACACAACTCTGTTATTAGATTTTATCACACCTGCCTTCTTTAGTTTCATCAAAACAGCTAAGGCAACACCAGTATGAGGACAATTATACATCCCTGTTCTATCCGCCAAAGCTGCTGCATCAGCCAGTTCATTTTCTGTTGCCTGTTCGACTATTCCATTAAATTGTTTCAACACTCTTATTGCTTTATTAACACTCACAGGGTCACCTATCTGAATTGCGCTTGCCAAAGTTTTCTTTGCTTTTACTGGATGAAATTCTTTAAAACCCTTTAAATAAGAACGATATAACGGATTTGCTCTTTCTGCCTGAGCTAATATGATTCGAGGAAGCTTATCTATCAATCCAAGCTCATACATCATATAAAATCCGTTGCCCAAAGCTGAAACATTTCCCAAATTTCCACCAGGAATCACGACCACATCCGGTACTTCCCAATCGAATTGCTGAGTTATCTCGATACTGATGGTTTTCTGTCCTTCGATTCTCAGCGAATTCATCGAGTTCGCAAGGTAGATTTCATTTTGAGCACAAATCTTTCGTACGATTTTCATACAGCCATCAAAATCAGTCTCGAGAGAAAAAACCATCGCACCGTTTGCCAGTGGTTGAACCAATTGTGCTGTAGAAACCTTATCCTTGGGCAAAAAAACGATTGGTTGAATTCCTGCTGCTGCGCAATAGGCTGCTAATGCGGCTGATGTATCTCCAGTCGATGCGCAAGCTACCGCTTTTATTTTTGCACCTTTTGCAATCATATCTTTAACTTGCGATACTAATACAGTCATTCCCAAATCTTTGAAAGAACCTGAATGAGTATTTCCACATTGTTTTATCCACAAATCTTCCAATCCTATCATTCTGCCGAATCGTTCAGCCCAAAACAGATTTGTATTTCCCTCGCACATCGATACAATATTGTTATTATCAACTTCTGGCAATACCCACTCTTTCTTGCCCCAGACACCAGAACCATAAGGAAATTCAGTTGTTCCAGCTCGACTATCAAATAATCGCATCCAGGCAACAGGACTTCTGCGTTTTAATTTCTTTATATCATGTTTAACTTCTAATAAAGAACCGCATAATCCGCACTCGTATACAATCTCATCAAGTTGATACTTAAGTTGGCACTCCTCATTTATACATTGAAACCAGGCGTGGTAGTTCATAATCCCTCACATTTAAAAATTTTGGATTACTTATTCTTTATTTTACAAACTTTTTCAAGAGAATAATTTAAGATCGTGTGTTTCCCGAATTCTGATAACAAGTAATGTTGCTTTCACTATAATCTCGCTAAATCTTAAATCCCTTTTCCAAATTTGATAAATATCGAATAATAGTGAAGGATTATCTTATTCACAAAATCATTGATTCAATTATTAAACAAAAGAGGACTTATAAATATATTTCTAATTCAATACATCAATTGAACATAATCAACCAGTCAAATGATTAAAATTACCCTTTCATCTTCTCTACCATTACCTCTTGTGATTTTCCTACAGTTTCTGTATGCATTTTAATAAGTATTTCTTTAGCAATTTGTGATGCCTTTTTCCCAGAAAGAAGCATCCCACCAATATTGGGTCCCATTCTTGGTAGGCCAAAAACAGTTGCTACAGCCATTCCGGTTACAATTAAGCCTGGATGAACTTCACCAGTTTTCTCAACTACCATATCCTCAGACTTCTCCACCCACATCCCACCAAAGCCTTCAATGCTCAATAGATGCCTTTTTGCTAAAGAATCACAAACACAGGCATCGTGCCCGGTAGCATCTATAACCAACTTGGATTCAAGAGCAACGGGGTCTACACATGTTATAGCCTTAGGTAAAGCAGAAG
>CAZYWQ010000048.1:0-9550 GCA_964651675.1 uncultured Candidatus Sumerlaeota bacterium
GATTTCAATCGTAAAACCCGTAATAGGCTTTTTGGTATATTTATCAATTACCTTACCCTTAATAGAAAAACCTTTTGATAAAATAAAATCCACATTTGAAGCGGGAGCTTTAACCTTTTCTTTCTCTGCCTTAACATATCCACCTGCTCGAACATTTATCATATATTCCACATTCTGCAAATTCTTTAGTTCATAATATCCAGTCGAATCAGAACGCCCATCTCCAAATGTAGGTGTCTTAAAATTAAATCCGAAACCAGTCACATGTGCACTTTCAACAGGCTCTTCTTGCTCATTTTTTATAATACCTGATATCGTGTAAGACGGTTTTAAAACGAAATCTATATTCGTAACCAATTTCCCTTCTTTGACTGCAATATTCTGTCTGTTCTCAGCTATATAACCATCCAAACTTGCTATTACAGTATATTCACCAGGAGGAATATGGATTAATTTATAATATCCAGAACTATCCGTAACATTTTTTGAAGAGCCTCCAACATCATACGGCATCGAAGCCATATATTTCCCCATAAATCCTGAGCCTTGCTTCTTATAACTAACTTTCACTTTCTCAAGAGGTTGATTTTCTTCATCAATCACTTTGCCACTAATCGAACCACCTTCCGTCAGGATAAAATCAACATTCTTAAGTTGTTGACCTTCTTTAAGAACAATACCATCTTTCCTTTGATCAGCGTAGTCATCATGCTTAGCCATCAGACTCCATAATGTCTCTGATTTAAAATCCTCTATTACATAAGAACCCGAAGCATCTGTAGTAGCCTTCTTATTCCAACGATACATATTGGCAAACTGAATCCCTTTCTGTTCCGCTGCCAGAATCTCAGCATTTTCAACAGGTTCCTTTGATGAATTCATCACTTTCCCACTAATTAATCCCGATTCGACTAATTCAAAATTTACACCCTCCTTGACCTCACCATCTTTTATTACAACTGAGTATTCATCCGATACATTAAAACCTTTTGTTTCGACATAGACAGTTACTTTACCAGGTGTTATGTGTTCTACAGAATATTTTCCTTTGTCATCAGTGCCAGATTCCCATCTCAACCACTGGTCATTTCTGACTGAGACTGTTACATTCGGAATCGGTGATTTATCTGATTTTTTGACAACAAGACCTGATACTGCTCCACCTTTGGTTAGATAAACTTTATAATCTCTTATTTCTTCTTTCTCACCAATATTAACCTTAGCTATCTTTTTCTTCGCATAATTATCATTTTCCACACTCAATGAAAATTCTCCGGATTTAAGAAAATGTAAATAGAATTGACCTTTTGTGTTGGAAATACAATTCCCCTCATACAACAGATAAAGAGTATTGTCGGGAATTCCGATTCCACTATTTTTATCAAGAACAACTCCCGAAAATGTTGCTCCTTTATCAATAATTATCTCAACCTCTTCCGAATCAGTTTTTATATTATCCACTGATTTTTCAACATAACCATTTGCATAAACAGTAAGTTTATATTCACCCTCCTGAAGTCCTTCGAAACTGAATATACCACTTTTATCAGTATAAGTTTCGTAGGGTAGGAACATATATTCTCCATCCTTTTTGTTGGCAACAATCCGAGCTTCCGAAATTAAATTTTTCTTCTCATCTAATAACTTACCTTTCATAGACTTAGCATCGTTGATTGAAAGTTCTTTCTCAATAGAATTCACACCTATATAATCAATACCCCGCAGTACTTGTGTTGCGAAATTTTCTCCCTTTACAATGATATCTAACTGTGGATTTCCTTCTTTTTTCTTTACCTCAAAATCAGGAATATTTTTTAAAATAAATTGACCTTTATCATCTGGTGAAACACGACCTGTATAATATGAATTTCCATCATAATAACTTAATTTCCCATATACAACTACATTTTTAACTAAATTATTATCCTTATCTCTAAGAGTTAAGGTTATATCTCGTCCTTTACTTAAATTAATTTTAATATCAGAGTCTTCATCAGAAACTTTAATATTACTTTTCCGATGAATTGTATAATTTCTTCGACATACATATAATAAATAACTTTTCGTATTATCAAATTTCGCTTCAACAAAACCATTTTCACCCACAGATATTTTATCATAATAAACATAACCCGTGTTAACTCCTATTTGTTGAATACAAATATCTGTCTTCTCATCATTTTTAACAGGCTTTTTATTCTCATCAAAAATACTGATCTTTACTTTATTCCCTTTGTTAATACCAAAGTCATAATTTTCATATTTCCATCCATTTTTTATATGAATAGGGAAATCAATCATATTAAGAGCATAATCCTCTGCCTTAAATCGAATATAATATTTACCATCATCGATATTTTGAATTTTATAAAATCCTCTTGCATCCGTTTTAGTTGCATAAGAAACCTTCGGAACTATTATATCATAAGGATCTTCATCATTCTTGCCTTTCTTCTCCATTTCCAAATAATCAATAAGTTCAACATTAACGCCAGCTACTGCTTCTCTGGTTTCATCATCAAATATTCTACCACTGATGAAATTGAAAACTTCTTCTGGAGATTTTGAGAGTTCCGCATCCTTTTCACCTTCACTTTCAGCTGACAAATCTTCTGCAGTCTCCTCTATTTCTTGAGGTTCCGATACTGTAGTCTCTTTCTTTTCCTGACATCCTAATACCAACAAAAACATTATAACAAATACTAATAATATTCTTAGTTTCATTGTTATTATTTTCATATTATTTCCTTTCCTTAGACATACTCCCCAATGAATGAATTATTGGATACTTTGATATATTTTCAGACGATACAAATATCTATTAAGTTCAAAAAAAAATTACACATCCTACTTTTTTAAGATGGCTTCTGCCTGTTGAGTTGGTATAGAATACTTAAGAAGTTTCTTATCATTCTTTCCTGCCCATAATATAATTTTTATTCCACCTTCAAAATTAGCATCAATTTTATAAGTATCGATATCTTCATCACCTATTCGAATCTTTTCTTCAACAATACTCCGAATAACAAATCTTTGCGTTTTACTCACCACAGATGTCCTTTGGGGAATAAGAATATTAAAGCTTTGCAAATTTTCATTATTTTCTTCCTGAGATTTAGAAGGATATTTTATCTTTTTCAGAAGAACCTGATACTGGTCTAAAATGAAATGTTCATCAAGTATAAAAAAATTATCAGGTAGATCAATAGAAGTATCATATTGCTGCGTAGGACCGATAAACTTTATATATATCTTATTCTCCTTAACCTTAACACTTATAAGAGATGATTTGTCATCATCTGTATCAATCTTGCAGATGTAATCAATCGGTTGTAATGTTTCCAGGTCATAATCTGTACTCGCTTTGAATCTAATATTAGCGATTCTATTCCTTTGAGAAATTTTCATCTGAGAATCGGATTTACCTTTATAAACATTTTCATCTTCAGTAATCTCAAATGAACAATTACCGACATCCACTCCAAATAATTCCAACGAATAAACTTGTTTGTCACTAACAATCTGATTAGCAAATACATAACTCGCCATAACAAAAATAATTATGCAAACAATTCGTATTTTAGTCGACATTTTCAAAAATCAGTCCATTCTATTGTTTGTATCAAAATAAAAAATTAGAAGTTTTTAATTATCAGAACTATACTGAGTTAAAAATTAACACTCTCAGGTTTAGGTTCTTTCGCCATCAAATCAGAAACAGCTTGTTTTATATTTTTACTCTCATATAAAACCTTATAAACCTCCTCTGTTATTGGCATATAAACAGAATTATCCTGACTTAACTTATAAACAGCTTCTGTTGTATAATAACCCTCGACTTCCATTCCTATTTGATTCAAAGCCTCCTCGATAGTAGAACCCTTTGCAAGTAAATTCCCAAACTTCCAATTTCTACTATGCTTACTCGTACAAGTAACAACCAAATCCCCTAATCCTGCCAAACCACTGAAGGTCTCCTGTCTCGCTCCCAAAACCAATCCTAATCTTGTTATCTCCGTTAAACCCCTTGTAATCAATGCTGCCTTTGTATTATCCCCAAATCCCAATCCATCAGAAGCACCTGCTGCTATTGCTACAATATTTTTTATCGCTCCTCCAATCTCAACTCCCCTGACATCCTCTTGAGTATAAACTCTGAAATAAGGTCTAATAAACAACTTTTGAATTTTTACCATAGCATCCGAATCATAGCCTGATACCACAATAGTCGTAGGAAGATGATTCGAAACCTCTTCTGAATGACTAGGTCCTGATAACACAACCAAATTTTGCTTTATCGAATCTCCTAAAACATTCATAACAATATCAGTTAATAACATTAAGGACTCAGTTTCTATTCCCTTTGAACAAATCACAATTATTTTATCTGATAAATTTAAGTCTTTAATCCGATCAAACGTTTCCCGAACAAACCTCGTAGGTACAGCAACTAAAATAATTTCAGCATTACTGACTGATTCATTTATATTATTCATTATTTCAATTCTATCAGAAAGCACTAAATTTGGTAATCGTTTATGTCCCTTTCTTTTTTTTATCATTTCAATATTATCTTTTGAAATCTCCCATACTTTTATTGTATTCTTCCCATTATCCAACAAATCAGCCAGTGTTAAACCCCATGTTCCGCCACCTAATACGGAAATATTCATATTAACTTACTCCAATTATTCTAATCTAAAGCTTATTTCCACATAATGAAGTAAAAATATCAATCTTAAATTTAACAAATTTTTAAAACACTTTATCATCCAATATTAAAAATGTCTTGATTAAAATGAATATTTTTATCATTTTCCTTGACTATGAGTCATAAATTTGAAAATAAAAGCTAAAAATCAATTTATTGTTAAAGGAGTATTATAGATGGCTAATGTAAATCTTAACGATGTTACCAAAGTTTTTCCTGGTGATGTTGTAGCTGTCAAGGAAATCAATCTCGATGTAAAAGACAAAGAATTTGTTGTTCTTGTAGGACCATCAGGATGTGGAAAATCAACCACTTTAAGAATGATTGCTGGTCTCGAGGAAATAACAAAAGGAGACATCAGTATTGATGATAAACTTGTTAATGATGTACCTCCTAAAGACAGAGATATCGCTATGGTCTTTCAAAATTATGCGCTATATCCTCATATGAGTGTATATAAAAATATGGCTTTTGGACTCAAACTCAGAAAATATGCAAAAGCTGAAATCGATACAAGAGTAAAAGAAGCCGCAGAAATACTTGGTATAACCGAGTTATTAGATAGAAAACCAAAAGCTTTATCTGGTGGACAAAGACAAAGAGTAGCTGTCGGTAGAGCAATTGTTAGAAAACCCAAAGTATTCTTATTCGATGAGCCACTGAGTAACCTTGATGCAAAATTAAGAGTACAAATGCGAACAGAAATAAGTAAGTTACATTCAAAACTTCAAGCTACGATGATCTATGTAACTCATGACCAGGTCGAAGCAATGACAATGGGTGATCGGATAGTTGTTCTGAAGGATGGAATTGTTCAACAAATCGATGAACCTTTAAATTTATATGATAAACCTGTGAATAGATTTGTAGCTGGATTTATCGGCAGTCCTCCAATGAATTTCTTTGAAGGGAAAATCATTAAAGGCGGCGAAGGACTTCTATTTGACGAAGGTAAAATCCAAATTAAAATACCTGATTCCCTTAATAAAAAACTCGAAGGACATATAGATAAAGAAATAGTTTTTGGTATCAGACCAGAAAACATTTACGATTCAAGTTACTCACAAGCAGTCACAATTGGTCATCCAGTTAAAGCACTTGTTGAAGTTATAGAACCGATGGGATCAGAACTTTTCTTATATCTTACAACTGGAAAATCCCTCTTTACTGCTCGAATTGATGGTCATATTCCTGCTGAAATCAATGCAGATAAGGAGTTAATCTTTGATATCGGTAAAGCCCATTTCTTCGATAAAGCAACTGATGCAACTATTGTTTAATAATATTATAGAAGATTGATCTGCGGTATCAAAGAATTACTAATATCGATATGTCCCAAGAAGGTGTTCTTAATCTCACCATTAATTAAAATCTGAATTGATTCAACCTCTTTGATATTTTCAGCAAGACTATTAATCAGAGAATAAACCATCAGCATCTCCATTTGAACTCCAACATTAATTACCTTTAGTGCTCCCGGATCAATATCAACAATCAATAGTTTGTTAATTAGATAAACACCTCTCAATTTAAAATCCGATGGGAATAAAGAATGAAGATTAGGAGAGTTTGGTGAAGAAAAGAGTCGCTTCACAATGAAAGATGCTAATGAAACCTTATCATCTTTCGTAAAACTATAGATAACAATCTCTGGAGATAACTTTTTATAATCCTCGGTATAAAAAATCTTTAACTCAACAGTACTCTGATAATCCTGTATTTCTTCCTGAACCAGAGATTTGCCGTCTTCTTGTTTAGTAACGATTTCACTCTCTATAAATCCACTTCCAATTATTCTATATGCTATATATGTTCCAACAAAAATACAAAGTAAGGCAAAAAGTGCGATTATAATAACTGATTTTACAATGTTTTTCTTATTTGATTTCTTAGTCATAATTATATACGCAATTAATTATCAAATTAATACTTTAAAAAATCAATCATCTAAAAAAATCGACAATTGCTGCCGAAACAGACCTGGCTAATTTCTCAATATATTCCGGACTATTAAGAAGTTGCCTCTCACCTTTATTCGTTAAATATCCTGCTTCAACCATTACAGATGGAACAGCAGCACATTTCATCATATACAATGGCGCTTTAGTAATACCGCTATCTCTCCTAATAAGTGATTTTGAAAATTCCTTATCTATTACTGAAGCAAGTCTTTTGCTCTTACTCTGATACTCATAATAATTCAATCCAAACGGAATCTTCTTCTTAGAACTCTCATTAAAATCATATTTTCTCACTTCATTATCGAACACCTCATCATAGTAATAGATACTATAACCAGCGAGTCTTTCATCCGGACTACCAGCAATTTGTAAACTAATAAACAATTCTGGTTTAACTGCATTGACAATTGAAACCCGATCATCAAGACTCCGATAAGAATTCTCTGAACGAGTTAAAATAACCTGATACGAAGGATCCTGTTCTAAAATCTCCTTACATCTTCTGGCTATCTTATATGTAATCTCAGCTTCGCTCTCACTATTGGCAACAACCACACCAGGTTCTCTCCCCTTATTATGTCCCGGATCTATTACTATATTTGTGCGATCTACCAATCGTATTCGGTCAAGAAAATCCTCAATATCGAACTTTTCCTCTAATTGTTTTGTACGCTCTTTACCCGAAACAGTATCCTCTATCTTGACGCTTAATGATTTTGTCTTCTCTGGTTCCACAAGATCAGTTATGATATTTCTATTCTCGATATCCGTTTCGAAACTATCATAAAAATAATCCAGGATATAAATAAAACTTTCAGGAATAAACACCTCACCCTGAACCAAAATTAATGATGAATCAATATCCAGTAAAAACTCATCAACCAAAACAACATTTCTATCTAAAAAGAGATAAAACATTCTTGAATCAACTTGCAGTTCCAATTTCCCAACTTTTGGTTCCCAGTTAATTAAGCCGCCTTTCAACTCCTTTTTGAAAAAGGCAGCCAATTCATTTAGCGAAACATATTTCTTTTTCCCCAGAGACATTACAGGTAAATCATAGACATTCTTCCCATCAAGAACAATAGCTATTACTTCTTCAGCAGAGTATAAAAAACTACTCGCAATAAAAAATAGAAGAAGCAAAATTAATATTTTTTTCTTTATCATAACAAAAAATATCCTTAAAACTCATTACGCATCCAATACTTTTAAGAAGAAAAACATTTATATCAATATAAAAGTTTTACATATACAAAAATTACATTTTTCGATAACCTATTCATACGAAAAAACAATCTCACCTTAATAAAATGAATCTTAATGACTGATATTATTGGGATTATTGACCATTTTGTAACAGATCCAGATTTTCAAAAAAAATTACGAAAATGGTATGATTTTTGTTGACACGCATTTTTGAGAATGGTAACTTTTGCTCAAACTATGCTTAAGGTGTACTCCATTCAAAAGAATTCAAGTCTATCCTACTGGAAATAATGGAGGTATTTTTATGTCAAAAAACCAACCAGAAAATCAAGGGAGACTAACTTTTTCAAAAATCTCTGATGTTATCGAGATGCCCTACTTGCTCGAAACACAGAAGCATTCTTACACCGAATTTTTACAAGACCATCTCCCTCCAGATAATCGGGAAGATAAAGGACTTCAATCGGCTTTCTTAAGTGTCTTCCCAGTTTCTGTACCAGGTAATCCATCAACTTTAGAATTCAAAGAATATACCCTTGGAAAACCCAAATACAATGTTCAGGAATGTATCGATAGAACAATGACCTATGCTGCTCCTTTAAAAATCAGGGTGCAACTCATTGTTAGAGAAGTAAATCCTGAAACGGGTATAATTAACATTAAAGATATCAAAGAACAAGAAATCTATATGGGTGAAGTCCCATTGATGACAGCACAGGGAACATTTATAATCAATGGTGCTGAAAGAGTTATTGTTAGTCAATTACATCGTTCACCCGGTATCACCTTTTCCGAAGAAACTCATCCCAACGGTAAAAATATCTATCAGGCAAGGATCATTCCTTACAGAGGTGCCTGGGTAGAATTCGAAATCGACATATATAATGCAATGCATGTTATGATTGATAGAAAGCGCAAATTACCTGCTACTGCCTTTTTAAGAGCTTTCGGTTGCTCAAGCGATGAAGAAATATTAGAAACCTTTTTCGATTTCGAAGACATTGATATAAGCCATCTTGGAAAGAGTAAAACAAAAACCTCGAATCTTGAAGAACAAATAGGAACCATTATATCAGAAGAAATCATCAATCCCAAGACTAATAAAGTCATAGCAAAAAAAGGAAGTAAAATCACCAAAAATATAATCAAGAACATTAACAAATTTGATATTAAAACCATAGCAATTGTCAGAAAAGATGAAGAAAAAGAATTATTAGGGAAAATAATCGCCAGAGATGTAGTAGATATGGAAACAGGAGAAGTAATTGCAGAAGCCCGAGAAAAAATTTCTCCGCAATTGCTATCCAAATTCAATTCTCTCGGCATCAAAAAAATATCTGTGCTTAAACTCGATGAAGGATATGAAAACGATCCTATATTATGTACACTCGATAAAGACAAGATTAAAACTCGCGAAGAAGCTCTTATCGAAATTTACAGAAGACTTCGTCCTGGTAATCCACCAACTTTAGCAAGTGGTAAAATTCTACTCGAAAACTTATTTTTCAATCCTAAAAGGTATGATCTTGGAGAAGTTGGCAGATACAAAATCAACAAAAAATTTAAATTAGAACTCGATCCAGAAAAACATCGAACATTAACAAAAGATGATTTAATCAGTGTTATGAAGGGATTATCCTCTCTTCACAAAGGAAAAGAAACCGTCGAT
>CAZYWQ010000048.1:9560-11739 GCA_964651675.1 uncultured Candidatus Sumerlaeota bacterium
GTCTCGCAGAGATGGAAAAAATTGCAAGAGAAAGAATGACAATTCTTGATCTTGAGCATACACTTCCCCACAACCTGATTAATGCTAAGCCGATAACTGCTGTAGTTAAGGACTTTTTTGGAAGAAGTCAATTATCACAATTTATGGATCAAACGAATCCACTTGCAGAATTAACGCATAAACGAAGACTCAGTGCGCTTGGTCCAGGTGGATTAAGTCGCGAAAGAGCCGGCTTTGAAGTCCGCGATGTTCATCACACACACTATGGTAGAATATGTCCGATTGAAACTCCCGAAGGACCCAATATCGGATTGATCTCTTCTCTTTGTACCTATGCCAGAATTAACAAATATGGTTTCATCGAAACACCTTATAGAAAAGTACACAAAGGGAAAGTATTACCAGACATCGAATATCTTACCGCAGACATTGAAGATGATTATATAATAGCCCAAGCTAATGTTCCTGTTAATGAAAAAAGCAAAATAGGAGAAGATTTCCTTACCGCACGACATAGAGGAGATTTCCCAAAGGTCTATGCTAAAGATGTCCACTATATTGATGTCTCGCCAAAGCAACTCGTTAGTGTTTCAGCCTCATTAATACCATTTTTGGAACATGATGACGCTAACAGAGCATTAATGGGATCCAATATGCAGCGACAGGCTGTACCTTTGCTTTATACTGAATCACCTATCGTTGGAACAGGTGTAGAATATAAAACAGCAAGAGATTCAGGCGTAGCAATTGTCGCTAAAAATAATGGGAAAGTTATCTCCGTTTCCTCAACCGAGATCGTCATTGATGATAACACATATTCTCTCAAGAAATTCATCAGATCTAATCAGAATACCTGCATTAATCAAAAACCAATCGTGAAAACTGGTGACAAAATTAGCACAGGTCAAATTATAGCTGATGGACCAGCCACTTGTGATGGAGAACTCGCATTGGGAAGAAATGTACTTGTAGCCTTTATGCCCTGGGGAGGATATAATTTTGAGGACGCCATCCTCATCAGTGAGAAATTAGTTAAAAAGGATACCTTCACATCAATCCATATTGAAGAGTTTGAGATCGATGCACGCGATACAAAATTGGGTAAGGAAGAAATCACAAGAGATATACCAAATGTGAGTGAAGATGCTCTGAAAAAACTCAACGACGATGGTATTGTATATGTTGGTGCTGAAGTTAAACCAGGCGATATACTTGTTGGAAAAGTAACTCCAAAGGGAGAATCCGAACTAACAAGTGAAGAAAAACTCCTTAGAGCCATATTTGGTGAAAAAGCTGGTGATGTAAGAGATGCATCTCTAAAAGCTCCTCCCGGTGTCTATGGTACTGTTGTTGATGTCAAAGTATTTTCAAGAAAAGAAAAAGGAGCCAAAATCGACAAGCAAGATAAGGCAAAAATAAATCAAATCGTAGCCGAAAAAGATAAGAAATCAAAAGCCTTATGGAGTAGTTTCAACGAAGAATTAGCAAAACTATTAGCTAAATCAAATAAAGAAATTACAAATTTTGAAACAGGTGCTGTTTTTAAAAAACCAAATGGTCGAGTAACAGAAAAAGTTATCACTTATGTCAGAACAAGTCTAAACGCTGGAATGCTACCAGTAGAAGGAAAAGTAGGGAAAGAAATTAAATCGCTATATCAAGAAACAGTACTGAAAGAGCGAGAATACGAAGAAGATATGAGGAATGTAATTGATAGAATTAAAACAGGTGATGAATTACCACCAGGCGTTATAAAACTCGTAAAAGTATACATCGCTAAAAAGAGAAAGATCGCAGTTGGAGACAAGATGGCAGGAAGGCATGGGAATAAAGGTGTTATTGCAAAAATCCTACCAGAAGAAGATATGCCATTTTTAGAAGATGGAACACCAGTCGAAATTATTCTGAATCCATTGGGTGTCCCTTCAAGAATGAATGTCGGACAAATACTCGAAACACATCTTGGTTGGGCAGCTAAAGCATTAGGATTAAAAGTTGCAACACCTATTTTCGCAGGTGCTACAGAAAAAGATATTAAAGAAATGCTCATCAAAGCAAAACTTCCTGAAACAGGTCAAGTAGTTCTTTACGATGGCTTAACAGGAGATCCATTCGATCAAAAAATTACTGTCGGTCATATTTATATGATGAAACTTGCCCATCTTGTAGACGATAAAAT
>CAZYWQ010000049.1:0-500 GCA_964651675.1 uncultured Candidatus Sumerlaeota bacterium
CTTCAGTCCATCAACGATATTATGTAATATTTTTGCTCGTTCATAAGAACTCAATCGTTTCGTTTTCTGAAAAGCATCAGAAGCGGATTGTATCGCTCTTTCAACATCATCTTCTTGCGCTCGATCTACGATTCCTACGACTTCATCATTGTAAGGATTTTTAACAGTGAGTTTCTCTGATGATTCACACCATTCACCATCAATCAAAAATTTATATTCTTTAGCCATATCTCCTCTCCCAATATTTCATACATCTTTACTATATAAAAATTAAGAAGACTTTACTCTCTTTACAAACAAGACAATGACGAAAATCAGAAATAGTATCACAACAATCGAAGATCCAGACGGTATAGAAAGATAATTGGCGCACATCAATCCTAAGACAGAACTAAAAACTCCAATTATAACTGATATAATCATCATTCTACTGAATCGTAATGTCAAAAGCTGAGCAGTTGCTCCGGGTATGACCAGAAAGGCACTTATCAAGATAATCC
>CAZYWQ010000049.1:510-11660 GCA_964651675.1 uncultured Candidatus Sumerlaeota bacterium
CGATTACCCTGACCGACATAACGATTGTGATAGTCAACAAAGTGATCAACAAATAGTGAATGAATGTCACAGGAACGCCGCTAACATAAGCCATTTCCTCATCAAACATATAATAGAAAAATTCCTTATAAAACAAAACCACCACAAATAAAATAATAATCCCCAACATTGACATAATCCACAAATCCACATCTGTAACGGCAATAATGCTTCCAAAAAGATAACTGAACAAATCCGAAGAAAATCCCCGTTTAATGCTAAAAAGAATAATCCCCAAAGCCATTGAAAAGGCAAAAAATATTCCAATGGCACTATCGAGAGAAATATCTTTATTCCTTGTAATAGCACTAATGAAAAAAGCAATGGCAATGCAAAAAACGATAGCAGTAATATAAACAGGGATAATGTTACTCGGTCCTGTTTGACTGACCTGAAACAGAATTAGTCCCAACGAAATTCCACCGAGAGCTGAATGCGAAATCCCCAAGCCAATAAATGCCAATCGCTTCAGCACAACATAAACAGATAAGATGGAACACGAGATACCCACTATAATTCCAGCAATGAGTGCATTCAGAAGAAACTTGTATTTGAAGAAATCGATGATTCCTTCGATGAAAAAATCATTCAAGAACTGTATCATAAAATCCTTGCCTGTTCTGTCGTTTGTTCAAATGACATTAATTTCAGCTCTGTCCCTTTGGGCAAATCTCCTTATGTCTCTGATAATAATTGTTTAGTTCGCACGCATAAACTTCTTCGATAACTTCCTTATCTAACAGATTTGATTTATTATGCCAGTGAACGCTCTTATTCAAACAAGCCAACTGATCAGCGTAATAGACCAACTGTCCAATGTCGTGAGAAACCATAATAACAGTCAGATTCATATTATTTTTCAATTCTTTAACCAACTCGAGGAACTGTTCCTGACCTGTTGTATCAACATTTGCCGTAGGTTCATCTAATATAAGAATCTTAGGATCAGCCATCAATCCCCGTGCCAAAAAAACTCTTTGTTGTTGACCAATACTCAGTTTTCCAATTTGATTTTTCGAAACTCTCTCCATTCCAACCGTTTCCAGGACCTCGATTGCCTTCTTCTTCATCTCTTTAGATATGGATTTGAATAATCCAACCTTGCCATAAATTCCCATCAGAACAATATCCAATACTGAAGCAGGGAAATTCCAATCTATAACTGTCCTCTGAGGCACATATCCTATGCGGGTTATATCGTTACCCAAAGTTTCAATCGGCTTACCGAATATTTTGACAGTGCCTTTCGTAGGTTTCAGCAATCCGATAAGAATCTTCAGTAATGTCGTTTTACCACCACCGTTGGGACCAATAAGCCCCAGAAAAATTCCCTCATCCACAGTTAGATTAATATCTTCAAGAACAAGATTGCCATTCCTATAGAACCATAAATTCTCAACAACAACTATCCCCTTACCGTTCGAATCTATCTTACTCATTATTCAAACGCCTCCTTTATGGTCCGAACATTATATTCCATCAGACTTAAATAGTCTGACCTTCCTGTCACATAAGGTGAACCTAATGGATCGAGTCTTAAGATTTTAATTCCTGTTTCGACTGATAATATCTTCATTAATTTATCGCTGAGTTGAGGCTCGGCAAACAATGCCCTGACATTTTTCTCCCTGATTAATTCAGTCAAATGTTTCATATACTTTGGAGAAGGTTCTTTACCAGGGAATTTAGCCAGAACCGCAACTTCATTGAGATTATACTGCTTTGCAAAGTATGTAAATGCATTATGAAAAGAGACATAGTTCGGATTTTTAATATTCTGAAGTGATTCACGAGTCTTTTTATCGAATGCCAAGAGTGCCTTTTTATACTTCTCAGCATTTTTTTGATAGTATTCCTTATTGGAAACATCAACTCCACTCAAACTATCAGTAATTTTATCTATACATTTAATCGCAATGATTGGATCGAGCCAGATATGAGGATTAACGCCCGAATGGTGGTGATCGTGTGAATCCTGATCATCATTATGATGATTATCTTCATCGATATTTATAACTTTAATTCCATCAGAGAGAGTAAGAACCTTAAGATTTTTATTTCCGGAAGCCTTGATAATTTTATCAGACCATATTTCAAGACCAAGACCAACTCTGACAAACACATTAGCCTTTGCAACCTGTTTTATATCACCAGGTTCCGGTTCATAAGTATGAGGACTTGCATTAGGTGGCAAGAGAACGGTGGAAGAAACCTTTTCCTGACCAACATTTTTTACCCAGTCAGAAATAGGATAAATAGTGGAGACAACAAGAATCGGAGTGTCATCAGAATAGCAAAAAATCGAACATAAAATTAATAAGATAATAATAAAAATTGAGTATATATTCTTCATATAAGATCTAAACACAATAATAACCTTTCTAATTCGAGCGATAATAATAATCAAAACAATTTAATAAACCTTTGTCAATAAGACATCAACTATTTTGTAATTTGTGATCCAATAATGAGTGAGATTAGATACAGTTTCTTTAGAGAGGATGAAATTGATTATCGTGAAGTAAGTATGGCAATCTTTGTGCAGTGTCATCGTATGTTTAAACGTGGGGATTCGATTCATCGAATCCATTATTGTCCGAAAAATCCCTTTGGAACGGGCTTGATAAATCAAGCTCCTACAGTGTCATTGCGAACGAACGAAGTGAGTATGGCAATCTCGTTTTTTAAGGTTTTTAGATGGAACAAATATTGTCTTAATACAAATAGAAGGCTTCAGAAAAAACGCTCTGAGAGTATTTTATTGTCGTACAATCATAATTAGTTCCTGAACCAGTACTATACCCGGTTATGTATATATTTCTTAAATTATCTATCGCTATAGAACTTGCCACATCTGCGGAATTTCCAGTACCATTATATCTTGCGATCCATTGCTCGATTCCTGAACCATTATACTTTATCGTTGCATAATCAGAAGAAGTTCCTGAACCTTCGCTATATCCGGTTACATATATATTTCCTACACTATCTAATGCTATTGCGTTTGCCCAATCCGAATAATTTCCAGGACCGTTATATCTTGCATCCCATTGCTCCACCCCTGCATTATTATATTTTACAGTTGCATAATCCAAACCACTTCCTGAACCAATGCTCTGTCCAGTTACATATACATTTCCTGAATTGTCTAATGTTATGGCTTCTGCACTATCCGAATCATTCTCAGGAGTATTATACCTTGCAACCCATTGCTCTACTCCTACATTATTATATTTTATTGTTGCATAATCATAATAGGTTATTAGTCCCGCACTCTCTCCAGTAACATATACATTTCCTAAACTGTCTAAAGCTATAGCAGCTGCAGAATCCCAACCGTTTCCAGGACCATTATATCTTGTTGCCCATTGCTGAATCCCTGAACCGTTATACTTTATTGTCGCATAATCAGAAGAAGTTCCTGAACCTGTGCCATATCCGGTTACATATACATTTCCTGAACTATCTGTAGCTATAGCTTTTGCATAATCACCCTGATTTCCAGGACCGTTATATATTGCAGCCCATTGTTCAACTCCTGAGCTATTATACTTTACCGTCGCATAATCAGGATATATTGTTGAACCTCCACTCTGTCCAGTGACATAGACATTCCCTGAGTCATCTATCGCTATCGCATTTGCCAAATCACTATAATTTCCAGGACTGTTATATCTTGCAATCCATTGCTGAATCCCTGCACTATTATATTTTATTGTCGCATAATCATAGGAAGTTCCTGAACCAAGGCTATGTCCTGTTACATATACACTGCCTGAACTATCTACCTCTATTGCTTTTGCTTCATCCTCATCATTTCCAGGACCGTTGTATCTTACTATCCATTGCTGAATCCCTGCACTATTATATTTTATTGTCACATAGTCCCAGTCTGTTCCAGAACCATAGCTCTGTCCCGTTATATAGATATTCCCTGAACTATCTGTTGCTATTGCCTGTGCACGATCCTCATCATTTCCAGGACCATTATATCTTGTTGCCCATTCTTCAGTTACTTGAGAAGGTATATCCAGAGAAACTAAAAATGTGATTAATGACATAACTAATATAAGATAATAGCTAAGAATTACTTTTTTGTTATACTTGTTAATAAATTTCATATTATATCCTTTTCATATTTTTGCTCAAATAGCTTGGACTGGTTTTTAATCGGATCATTATACATTGTCAACGAAGAAAAATGATTATTTAATAACTATGTTAATAATTTTTGATATGATTTATCTCTTTCATAGGAATCTGAATGGAGTAGTCTCTTTAAATACAGGATTCTTACACTTGACTCAGAGTGTGTGATAATTTTAACTTATGAGATTTTTTGGCTGGAATACATATTGCCTTAATACAAATAGAAATCCTCAGAAAAAGCGCCTTGAGAATACTTTATCGTCGCATAATCATTACCAGTTCCTGAACCTACACTCCTTCCAGTTACATACACATTTCCCGAACTATCTACGGTTATCGAACTTGCCCAATCTTCATCACTTCCAGGACCGTTATATCTTGCTATCCATTGCTCAGTCCCTGCACTATCATACTTTACCGTCGCATAATCTAATTCAGTTCCCAAACTATAGCTCTCTCCTGTTACATAAATATTTCCCGAACTATCCAAAGCCATTGCATATGCACTATCCTTACCATTTCCAGAACTGTTATATCTTGTGACCCATTGCTCTACTCCCGCACTATTATACTTTATTGTTGTATAATCAAAATCAGTTCCCGAACCTTCGCTTCTTCCAGTTACATATACATTTCCTGAACTATCTAAGGCTATTGCATATGCACAATCGAAACCATTTCCAGAACCATTATATCTTGCTACCCATTGCCGAATCCCGGCACTATTATACTTAATCGTCGCATAGTCATCAATAGTTGTTAGACAAGTACTACATCCTGTTACATATACATTTCCTGAAATATCCACAACTATTGCATTTGCATTATTACCACCATATTTTGCTACCCACTGCTCTACTCCTTCGCTATCATACTTTATTGTTGCATACTCATTAGTAAGTCCCAAGCCATCGCTATGTCCCGTGACATAGACATTTCCTGAACTATCTACTGCTATTGCGTTTGCAACATCGTAGTCATTCCCTGAACCATTATATTTTGCTACCCATTGCTCTATCCCTGCGCTATTATACTTTATCGTCGCATAATCAGAATCATAAGGATAAGCTCCTAAGTTATTGCTTTCTCCAGTTACATATATATATCCTGAACTGTCTAAGGTAATCGCCCACGCCGAATCATCACTATTTCCTAAACCATTGTATCTTGCTACCCATTGCTCTATCCCCGCACTATTATATTTTATTGTAGCATAGTCATACTGGGTTCCTGAACCACCATAACTCAATCCTGTTACATATACATTTCCCGAATTATCTACTGCTATCGCATTTGCCCAATCATAATCATTCCCAGGACCGTTATATCTGGCTAACCATTGCTCAATTCCCGTACTATTATACTTTATAGTCGCATAATCACGCTCAGTTCCTGAATCATAGCTTCCTCCAGTTACATAGACATTCCCTAAACCATCTATCGCTATCGCATATGCCTCATCCCAACCATTTCCAGTACCATTATATCTCGCCACCCATTCTTCTATTACCTGGGACAATACATTAAATGGAATTAAAAATATAATAAATGATAAAATTAAAGTGAGAATGGTATGATTTCTAAATCCCCTTAAATACCTATTTCTTATTTTCATAGTTCTCCCCTATAATCTAATTCTCATAAGGTAAAATATTTTCTAATATGAATGGGAAATATTGTCAATATATATTAGCGTGTTTATGTGCTTATCATCAATCTTTAATATATTTTCCGATAAGCAAATTCAGTTTCTTTTTTGCGTATAGGGGCATTGCGCTGGGAGAGGTTATGATGGCGTTTTTAAGGGCTTCGGCACATTCACATTGCCGTGGTCCTTGAATCATTGGAACGACTTCTCTGATGATTTTTTTTGCTGTTTCGACATTTTTCAGCAAGTTCTGAATGACTGCTTCGACTGTGACAGTCTCTTCTTCTTGATGCCAGACATCGTAATCAGTAACAAGTGCCATTGAGGCATAACAAATCTCCGCTTCTCTTGCTAATTTTGCTTCCTGAAGGTTTGTCATACCGATTATGTCAACTCCCCATTTGCGGTAAATTTCCGACTCTGCCTTCGTGGAAAAGGCTGGTCCTTCGATGCAGATATATGTTCCTCCCTTATGGACAGCTGCTCCAACTTTTTTTGCCGCTTTATAAAGCAGTTCGCCTAACTCCATACAAATAGGATTGGCAAAGCTGATGTGGGCAACTATACCATTTCCAAAGAATGTTCCGACCCTTTGTTTTGTTCTATCGAAAAATTGGTCAGGAATAACGATGTCGAGAGGATGAATGGCTTCACGCATACTGCCCACAGCCGTTGCAGAGATAATCCATTCAGCTCCGAGTTCTTTGAAGCCGTATATGTTGGCACGGAAGTTCAACTCCGAAGGCATTATGCAATGTCCTCTACTATGTCTTGCAAGAAATGCCACCTGTCTGCCATTGAGTTCTCCCAAAATATAGGCATCAGAAGGATCTCCGAAAGGTGTCTTGATTCTTCTTTCTCGAATATTTTTTAATCCCTGCATTTCATAAAGTCCTGAACCACCTATTATTCCAATTAATCCTTCTTTGGATTTATCATTTTTCTTCTTTTTGTTTTCAGGTTTGGTTGTTGGTTGTTCTGCAACAGGACTCATTCTTCTCTCCTTAAAATGTGTATTTTTTTGATGATGGTTTGTTCTTGTTACTTCGAATTTCCGTTTATTTGTATCAACATCTGTTTGAATAAAATAACTGTAACAATAGAGATTACATCTTGCGAAATATCAAGTTTAATTTTTATTTTGTAGAAATTAAGGTGAAAAAAAATAGTACTTCGACGGGATTTACGATTAAACTTCATTCGGGTTTTTTCAGTTCTAAAAGTTCGTAGATTTTGTTCACTGCTCGTTCAGTAGCTGTACCGGGCTTATAAAATAGTCCATCTGCGACTTGCTTTCTTGACTCACTAAATTCACCAGGATGTTTGAGAGAATTCTCGATAGCATCTTTTAATTCCGAAACCGATTGTATAACCAAACCAGGTCGTTTCATCCAACTTTCTTCATCTACTCTTTTGCCATATCTTTTGTATATTTCCGGGGAATCGAAAAATATGATTGGCTTATCAAGAATAGTATATTCATTCGATACAGAACTCGCATCACTCAGAAGAATATCACCAATAAAGAGATAAGGACAAATATCATAATCCCTAATTACTCGCATATTGGGTGCTTTTAATCTCTCCAACTCTCTTTTCCAATCTATGTGAGTTAATCCCATATCATAGGAATGGTCATGAAGCTTAATCAGTATATTTAAATTCATCTGACTCAAAGTTTTGATAATCTCGATACCGTCCGACTCGAGAGAAGAATGTCTCCAGGTTGGTGCATATAATAATGTAGGTAATTGATTGTTTAGTTGCAGGTCTGAGATGATTTTACTTTTATCGAGAGCGCCATCAACAAGGCAATCGAGTTTTGGCATACCGATCATCTCGAATCTTTCATCATCGGGTTTCAAGATACCGCGTTCTACGAATCTTCGCTTTTGGTATTCGCCATACAGAAATAGTTTGTCATATTTTAAAGCCTCTTTTGATATAGAACCACCTTTGAAAGAGACACCGTGAAATGTATGGATTTTGAATTTTGCTCTTTTACCGCCATAAATCGGCATCTCTGGACTTATGAACATATCGAATCGAATCATAGATGCTCGGAGGTGTGTGATAAGCTTCTCGTTTTTCAAACCAATTTTTTTGTAGAGTTTACCGGGGAAAAGACTCCCTTTATATTTAGATGTGAACCAGATTTCAAGTCTCGGGTCTTTTTTAAGTTCCTGATGAATTGGTCTCAAAATCACATAATTCATAGGAACTTTTGCGAAAAATAATATCTTCTTTTTATCTGACATTTTTTTGATGAATGAAAATAGATTTTTATTTTAAGAGACGTTTCTCTTTCAGGATTTGATAATACAATTTCTCGATATTATCGACTCTGTCCTTATTTTGAAATTTCTCCTTTACGAGATTAAAGCCATTTTTAGCCATCTCATACGCCTTTTCTTTATTTCTCAACATAAAAATTATGGCTTCCGCTAAACTTTTACTATCTTTCGGTGGGACTAATAATCCTGTTTTGTTGTGGATAATTATTTCGGAATTACCCGAGATGTCAGTCGATATTGTCGGCTTCATCATTGCCAGAGACTCCCTCAAGGTTCCTGTTAGACCTTCTCCTCGGATTGATGAGCAAACACTTATATCCATTGCGGAAATCAATTGCGGTATGTCCGTTCTAAAATTCGTGAAAACCGTATTATCAAATATATTAAGTTCTTTTGCGTAATTAATAATTGGCTCTAATTTCCCTCCACCAACTAAAATAAATTTTGTTTGAGGGAATTGTTGCAGAACAATTTTCGCAGCTTCAAGAAAATATTTATGACCTTTTTTAGGATGCATCTCTGCAATCAATCCAATCAATGGTGCATCCAGAGGAATATTGAATTCATTCCTGATAGGTTTACCATCTATCGTGTGATTAAATTCCTCAAGGTCAACACCACCATAAATAACGACGATTTTTTCTGGTTTAATTTTTGCACTTTTTATCAGAGATTCCTTTACTGCTTCGGAAACTGCGATGATTCTATCGATTCGCTTGCTTCGATGTGCAAACCATTTGAGTGATGGAAATCGGAGAGGATATGTCGTTCCTCGATTTGAGATTATAGCAGGAACTTTTATTCCGAGTGTTGATTGTAAGAAGAAAATTAATGCCAAATCTCTGTGAGTGTGAATAATATCGAATTGCGATACATTATAAATCTTGCGAAATAAAATTTTCGAAGAAAGTTTTTTTAGATTGAAAAAATAACAACCGATTTTCTCCTGTTTGAGGATATCGTATGTCTCTGGTACAGGCTTACCATCTTTACCAGAGCTTAAAGCACAGAAGACACTATGTCCATTATCTCTTAATCCTCTCATTAACCGAATTAATTGTACAGCACCACCCCGTGTTATTTTTGTATGCGTTGTTATGTGAAGTATGTTGAGTTTTCTTTTCAAATTTGTCATTTACTTTTTAGATATTTATAATAGACTTCTTCCATTTTATTAGCCTGAATCTCAAGAGTAAATCTGTTTTCGATTATCTTTCGACTTTCCAAACCCATCTGTTTTGCTTTGTCTGGATTTTTGATGATGCTAAGTATTGATTCCTTGAGTGCATTGCAATCACCGGGTTTGATGATTGCTCCTGAAACACCATCCTTTATTGTTTCGGAAGTGACTCCAACATCGGCTGCAATTACTGGTTTGCCAGTTGCCATAACTTCAAGCATTGCCCTGCCACTTCCTTCAGAACCCACTGCAAGATAAATCGAAACATCAAAACTTGCCAGAACCTCTTCCCATCCAAATCTGCGGTCTGTTAAAAAAACAACATCGTTTTCGAATCCGATAGCTTTGATTCTTTCTTTCAGATTTCTTTGATAACGACTCTTTCCACCTGCAAGGATAAACTTTAAATTATGCACTTCATTTTTCAATTCGGGAATTATTTTAAAAAGGTCCTCGTATCCCCTATTGGATTTGAAGTGGGAAATCATCCCAATAACCTTGTCATCAGAATTAAAACCGAGTGACTTTCTCACTTTTGTTCCATCATTATTTGGATTATATTTTTCTGAATCGACAGCACCGTATATCGTTTCAACCTTATCGGGATTTACATTGGTGGCATCGATGTATTTTGTTTTTAGATTATCCGAAAGGGTAATAATACAATCAGTAAGACTTTTATTTAAGTATTGATGAACAAAATCTCGTTCGACACTCAATATTTTATGTCGAGTTCTAAAAAGGAGTGATTTTGTGTTAGTATAAAATTTAATCATTCCACCAAGCCAATGATCGTGAGATATATGTGTATGAATAATATCGATATTATTTTTTTTGCAAAATGATTTTAGTTTAAAAAAATCACTGAGAGTATTAAAAATATTAATCGTGCGATGAAGTTTGAGATTTGTTACGAGATTAAGTCCAGAATCTTTGATGCGATTATGCATTGTCCCATTAGGTGGAAATCCCAAGTAGACTGTATGACCCTTTTGAGATAAGGATTTCACAAGATTATAGATTGGTTCTGCATTTCCAGTCCATTTATCGTTACTTGTGATATGTAAAATATTCAGTGGTTTCATTTTCAAAACAAAACGATACTTTCTATTTATATAATCAAACTTATTTTTCTCTTATAAGTAATCACAAACTTTTTAATCAATCAAAAATTGTCTATTCTTTGGAGATTTCGGATTGTTTACTCAGGAAGTTGTCAGTTATCAAGAAAGAAAAGTGTAGCAGCACCAATCATACCAGCTTTATTTTTTAATTTGGCAGGAATGATATTGTCGATAATGTAACAAGTTTGTGTGTTGATGAGTTTAAGAGATTTTTTTATGCGGGTCAAAAGGAATCGACCTCCTCCTTCCATTATTCCTCCGCCGATAATAAATATTTCAGGACCTATGGTATTGACAGCCGCATCAATTCCTATAGCGAGATAGTAAGCGAATTTATCGATTAGTTTCATCGCAAATTTATCACCACTTTTTGCCATTTTCATAATAATTTTCATAGTTAATTCTTTATTTTTACTATAGACTTTTTTAAAAAGAAGAGAATTTCTATGAGATTTGATGGAACGCCTAACTTCCCTTTCTATAGCCCAACCGCTTGCATAAGCCTCAAGACATCCTTTCTTTCCGCAACTACAAATTCGACCACCTTCTTTGACAATCATATGTCCGATTTCTCCTGCCCAACCATCTTTTCCTCGCAAAAGCTGATTGTTGATGATTATGGCGCAACCAAGTCCTGTTCCCAATGTGAATAGTACGATGTGAGAGTACTTCTTGCCAGCACCCCATATTTTTTCAGCGATTAGTGCACAATTTGC
>CAZYWQ010000050.1:0-8160 GCA_964651675.1 uncultured Candidatus Sumerlaeota bacterium
CGGATCATTTTTTGAGGATACAATTTATCCCAATTAAAATGATTGGGATCATTGTCATCATTCTCAGGTTCCATTAGATGAATATAAGTCTCCAGGCGGGTATGAGTCTCTTTGGGATTGATAAGCTTAAAGGTATCAAGAACCATAGGATTTTTTTCAACATAGACTTGCATAAAACCTTGCGTACTGAAAATCCCCCGATTAATCCGACCATCAGTCCTTGTCCAATCAATAACGACAGTAGTCTGTTGTTGTTCACTACAAATAAAATTGACTATTGCAATCATTAGTAGCAAAAACAAAACTAATTGATTGAAAGATATTTTTTTCATTTTTATTGCTCCAAAAAATTCATTGATTATAAACTGAGTTAATTACACGATTAAAAAATATAATGTCTAATCTTTTTTATTTGAATGTATAAGTTTGACATATTCTAAAAATAATGCGATGGATTTGTTAGACTTAAAAGAAAATGAATCATAGCCATTATTGCCGAACAATATGACTGAAAACGAAAACAAGCAAAATATTTTCTTTATACTCATAATATTTCTACTTTCCTTTTTGGTTTATCTGAATTCTCTCTGGAATGGTTTTACCTTTGATGATATAACTATCATAACAAACAATCATCTAATCAAGAGTCTGAAAAACATACCAAAAATATTTTCTTCAGGATATTGGTGGGGAGGAAGTTATATAAACAATGGTTTATATAGACCTTTAGTCATCCTGAGTTATGCTTTGAATTTCGCAATGCACGATCTTAATCCTTTCGGTTACCATCTTGTAAATGTCATTTTGCATTCCATTAATTCTATTTTGATATATTTAGTAATAGTAGAGATAACAAAAAATACATCCTTTTCTTGTTTAGCATCATTATTTTTCGCTGTGCATCCTATCCATACTGAAGCAGTAGCTGGCATCGTAGGTCGAGCAGAACTTCTATCCACTTTTTTTATCTTTCTATCATTTTTATTTTACATAAAAATCAAATCACAACACTCATTCATAGTGAATCTCATCTATTATATATTGTCATTGCTAACTTTTGCATTGGGACTCCTATGCAAAGAAAATGCACTTACTTTACTATTCATAATCATAATTTACGACTTTTGCTTTACCAAAAATTGTAGCCTGAAAATGTTTTTCACCAAATTTAAATTTATTTTTCTTTATATCGGTTTTATATCTATTATCTTCGTTTACTTATTCATAAAAAAACAACTTTTCGGATCAATATTTATAATTCAAGAAATTTCATTTATCGATAATCCACTTATCGACCAACCATTTTGGCAGGCAAAAATAACAGCTCTCTATTTAATACTTAAAGGTATCCTTTCATTAATATTCCCCTTAAAACTATCCGCTGATTATTCCTATAATCAGATCAATATTATAAATTCATTCACCGATTTACGACTATATATAACATTAGGTTTTTTCATTTTACTTATATTTGTTTTATTATATGCATACATCAAACAAAAAAAATTATTACTATTCAGCATTCTTTTTTATTTTTTGACTCTAATTCTAACATCCAATCTGATTTTCCCAATAGGAACAATCTTTGCGGAGCGTTTATTATACTTGCCATCATTCGGTTACTGTTTATTCCTAACAATTCTCCTGAACAAATTCTTTGAATATTTCCTAAGGAGAAAAAGAGCGAAACATTTAATAGCATTGAGCAACCTTATCTGTCTCATCATAATATTATTGTATTCGGTAAGAACAGTTCATCGTAACATTGATTGGAGAGACAATCTCACACTCTTCCTAAAAACAACCAAGACATCACCGAATAGTGCAAAAATCTATATGAATCTTGGTATCGAATACCTAATGAAAAATGATTTGGATAAAACACTTTATTATGAAGATAAAGCACTCAAAATATTTCCCAATTACGGCGATGCCTTGAACACAATAGGTGCGATACATTTAAAAAGAGGTAATCTCGATGATGCCCAAAACTATTTTAATAAAGTCATAGCACTTAATAAAGATTTCTCAGCCGCTCATTCAAATCTCGGATTAGTTTTTCTGAGAAAAGAGCAATTCAATGAAGCTATTAAAGAATTTCAAATTAGTATTAATCTAAATCCAAACCAGTATATCAGTTTCTATAATATTGGACTTTGTTATCTGGCGATAGATGAAATGGACAAAGCGAAAGTTAATTTTATTAAATCATTAGAATATAATTCAGAAAATCTCGATACTTATTTAAAGCTTGTTGCAATATATACAAAAGAAAGAAACTTCCCAGAGGCAATAATTTATTGTGAAAAAATCTTAGAGATTGACTCCAATAACCTTTTCGCTTATATTGCCCTTGCAAAATTACATATTTCAATTAAAGATTACTCCAAGGCAAAAGAATATATTGATAAAGCCTTTTTACTCGAACCTGTTAATAAAGATGTGATAGAAACACAGAAAACTATATTGGAAAAAATTTCTATAAACTCGAACCAATAATTATCAATTATAAAAAACAAAAATTATGGTCAAAAGAACATTCTCAAAAAAACTAATTTCCAAAATTTCCAAAATTGATAGGAAAGAAGTCGAGAACATTCTCATCAAAGCCTTTCAGGAAAAGGATTTGCTGACTGTAATATTCGATAGCCTCACAAGAGCAATTATCGTAACTAATACCAATAATGAAATTGTCTTTTATAATAAATCCATTTTCAAAACTCTTGGTATAAGAAAAAAAGAACTCATCGGCGAAGATATTTTTAACATAATCAAGGATAAAGAGCTGATCAATTTTTTTGAAACTCCTATTACGAATAATCAAAAGATCATAACCAACGATGAAGTCTACATAAAAGAACCTGTCAGGAAGATGTATTCAACCAGTATAATACCATTGACAGATGAAGATGGAGAATTATTTGGACGCATCTATACTATCCTTGATATAACCGAACAAAAAAGAATCGAAGAAGAAAAAATCAGAGAAGCCCACATTGCCGCTCTGGCAAAGCTTACGAGTGGTATTGCCCACGAAATAAAAAATCCCTTAAATTCACTTAGTATCCATGCACAAATTATAAACAAAATTATCGGCAAGGGAACTTATAACAAGAAAAATATCGAAAACATAAAAAACTCAAATTCTATTATTCTTGATGAGATTAATCGCTTAAGCAGGATAGTAGATGACTTTCTAACTGCTGTCAGACCTACCATTCCTTCACTGAAAGAGATGAACATCAACGAAATTATTGATAAAGCCATCGCCATACTCTCACCAGAAGCAAAACAAAAAAACATCCTGATTATAAAAAATTATTATACAAATTTACCAATTACACTTGTAGATGAGCAGCAACTCCTTAAGGCATTTATTAATATAATAAAAAACAGTATCGAAGCTATCGAGAGAGAAGATGGTGAAATTAATATCTCCACATACATCGATGATGGAACGATCATAATCGAGATAGAAGATAACGGATCTGGAATTCCAGAAGAAGATATAAAAAATATTTTCGAACCGTATTACACAACTAAATTTTATGGCACAGGACTTGGCTTAACAATAGTTTATCGAGTAATAAAGTCTCATAACGGAATGATAGACATCGAAAGCAATATGGATGAAGGAACGAAATTCACCTTATCAATCCCGATTAAACATCCAGCAAGACACTTGTTAACTGAGAAATAGATTAATAGAAATATTTATGAACTTTCTTTCAGGAGAATTATTTTATGAAGCAAAATATTCTCATTGTTGATGACGAAAAAAACACCCGTGAAGGATTGAAATTAATTCTCGAAAATGAAAATTACAATATATTACTGGCAGAAGATGGTGAAAAGGCAGAAGAAATCATTTCTGAAAAACCCATCGATTTAGTCATCACCGATTTAAAAATGCCCAAGATTGACGGAATGGAATTAGTCAACTTCATAAAAAATAAATCCGCTGATACAGAAATAATTATGCTTACAGGACACGGTACGATTGAAACCGCTGTACAAGCGATGAAGAAAGGTGTCTTCGACTATATCATCAAGCCTGTCAACATTGATGAGATGAATTTATTAGCTGAACGAGCATTGATGAAAAAATCAATGCGCGAAGAAAATGAAAATTTAAAAGAGCAACTCAACATCAAATATGGTTTTGAAAATATTATTGGCAATTCTCCTCAGATGCTTGATGTGTTTGAAAAAGTTAAGAAAGTCGCACCTACAAAAGCAAATGTATTAATCGTAGGAGAAAGTGGGACAGGAAAAGAACTCATTGCAAAAGCAATTCATCATCATTCACCTCGAAGGATCAAACCTTTTATACCCATCAACTGTGGTGCATTGACACCTACTTTGCTTGAGAGTGAATTATTTGGTCACGAAAAAGGAGCTTTCACAGGTGCATTCAAACAAAAATTAGGCAGATTCGAACTCGCTAATAATGGAACTCTATTCCTTGATGAAATCAGCGAAATTACTCCCGAACTACAAGTCAAGTTATTGCGTGTATTGCAGGAACAGATATTTGAGAGAGTTGGTGGAACTCAATCGATTAAAGTTGATGTGAGAATAATATCCGCAACTAACAAAGATTTGAAAAAACTTATGGACCAAAATATATTTAGAGAAGACCTTTATTATAGATTAAATGTGGTCCAAATCAATCTCCCGCCATTAAGAGAAAGAACAGGTGATATTCCACTTTTGATCAACAAATTCGTCAAAGAATTTTGCAAAGAAAATAACAAACCGACTATGACTATTTCATCAAAGGCGATGAATCTGTTACAGGGTTATCATTGGCCCGGAAATGTTAGAGAGTTGAGAAACACAATCGAAGGTATAGTTGTTATGGCAACAGGAGATAAAATATTACCAGAACACTTACCTCCCGAAATAACGGCTCTCTCCAAAGAAAATGTTGTAAAAATAAAAGCAGGAACATCCATAAAAGATGCTGAGAAAGAACTTATCCGTGCCACACTTATTCAGGTAAAAGGCAACAGAACAAAGGCTGCGAATATGCTTGGACTGGGCCGAAAAACACTCTATCGAAAAATTGAAGAATACGAATTAACTGATGAAGAAGGTTAATATAATCTATCTTGAAAAATCTTATTTGTTTTAAATGATAAAGTGTGTTTTCTTCTTGATACATATTTATTATCAATCGTATTAAAGCTCTGAAAGAGCGATGGATTATAGCCTATGGCTTTAGCCATAGGTATGGAAGCAAGCACGGGTGTACAGAAGCCCTGTAAGGGCGATGGTAGAAAATCAATTGAAAATAGTCACCATAACACACTAAGCTATTTTATTTCCTCTTGATGCTTAATTGTACTTTTCAATATGATTACTCAAATGGAATCAGGAAGTTATTTACGGCGTATTTCCATAATCTTTTTTTCGATTAGTCGAACATGTTTGAATTCTTCATTTTTTAATTCCAAAAGTATATCTCCTAAAATACCTGTGGTAGTAGTTTTCAGAAGATCGTCATAAAACTTATAAGCATTCTTCTCCTTTTCTAAAGCTGACTCTAAGATTTCAATGGCTGTTTTAGGTTCTGACTTTTCATCAACCATATTTATTAACCTTTTCTAAACTAAATTTTTAAACATCTGAATATAGTATCGACCTACTAACAAAAATCCTTGATTAATTGGATTTAGTTTTCGAGCTTCCGACATGCATCTTAGTCAAAATAGCAGTCTGCAGTTTTGTATAAGACTCTGCCATTACGATCAAAAGCCACATAACGCCTAATAAAATGTGTATCCCCAGGTGAGTAGGTATAAGCCCAAGTCTCTTGAAACCATTTATCTTCTATCTTTTTCTTTGGTTCTCCAAGCTCCTTGAGTATCTCACTTTGTTTTTTCCCTTCACAGTTCCTAAGGAAATCTGATTGGATCATATTATCGTCTTTGATGAAGGAACAAAGTTGATCGTCATAACCTTGATAACGAAACACCAATAACACATCACTTCCATCTGTATCTTCATATATCCAACGATCTGCATCATTTCTATATTTTCTAATTGGCTCTCCTAATAATTTTTTAACCTCTTCAGAGGACATATTAGTTTGTATACTCTGGAATGTCTTTTCTGAGTATCCTTTGCTAAAAGTAGTATCTCCGATAAGATACCAGAAGACTTCTGTCATCCCAAAAGGACGGTCAAAATGCATAAGGTAATATGTCAATAGGAAAAGAACTATAATTACCACTCCTATTATGATATAAATCCATAGGGGTATTTTTGTACTCTTTCCTGTTTTGTTTAGATTTTCTCCCTGAAGGTTTTGTTCGGTCATATTATCTTTAATATACAGATGTATTTGAGAAATACAAGATAGAATGTCACTAATGAAAAACTTTTATCTTAGCCTTCAACTATTTATTACATTGAATTAATGAGAACCAAAAGATTTTCCTGATTAATTACTAATTCGTATTTTTTGGAGAAATCATTAAGCATTTTCTCCATCTCTTCTTGCATCTTTTCCGCTCTAACATAACTTTCAACTCTATCTTTCGCTTCCTGAAAAGGAAGTTGCTCAGGTTCTTTTATATCCAACATCTTGATTATATAGTAACCATCCTTGTACTTTACTGGTTCACTAACCTCACCGATTGTTAGTTTGTCAGCACTCATATCAATAATATGACCACGAGGTCCCATCGGTTGATAATCAAGGATTCCCTGCCATTCTTCACCACAATATTCTTTCATTACCGCATTAAAATCTTCACCTCTTTTAATTTTATTATAAGCCTCTTGTGCTTTCCAAAATGCCTTTGCTGTAGCCTGTTTCAATTCAACACGGGATTTCGAATCCACTTTTTCAGTCTCTATTTTTATTAGTCCCAGCTTTGTTTCTTTCTTGGTTTTAAACAGCTCTTTATTTTTCTCATAATAATCCTTTATCTCTTCATCTGAAATAGTAACCTTCTCATCAATCAGTTTACTAAATCTTGTGCTAAAAAACATATCTTTCTCGAAATTGTTAATCTCCTTGATAACATCAACATCCTTATCCAAACCTTCTTGTTTAGCTGCATAAGTCATAAGTTTCTTATCAAGAAGTTGATCAAGTCCCTCATCCCGATCTTCCTTTGATTCTATCATATTCCTGATTCTTGGATCCGCTGAAATTTCTTCTTTGAGGTTAGCATAAGTACAATTCATATCATTAAATGAAAAAATCACTGCACTATCTTCAACAGGTTCTTTATCAAGCAAATCATATTTTTTAACGACATTCATTTTCTTAACATATTCATTCCAATAGTTATCCCAATATTGCCTTTTTGCCTGAGCATACAAACGAGTGTATATTTGTTTCTTTAACTCATCATCCAGAGGTTGATACCCTTGTTTAATATGCTCAATAAGTTTTACAATCATAAATCCCCGTTTTGTAGGGAATATCTCACTGACCTCTCCCTTCTTCAGACCTTTAGCAACCTGCTCAATTGTCGGATTGATAGTGTTCGGATTAAATGATACGACCTGACCATCCTGCGAGACTGGTGAGTTAGAATATATCTTCGCAATCTCAGTAAAATCTTCACCGTTCTTAATTTTTTCAAGAGCTTCCTCTGCATATTCCCTTGCCTTATTCCATTTGATCTTATTCTCGGGATCATCGCAATAGGAATATACATATTGAATTTGATATTCTTCCTTTGATCTATACTTAACCTTATTTGCCTGATAATATTTCTCGATATCCTCTTGTGTAGGTTCCTCAGCTTTGTCTGAAATATATTTATACAAAGCTCCTATCAATATTTCCTGCGTCCGATTTTCAATGCTCTTTCTAAGAGATGCTTCTTCCTCAGATTTGTCTTCAAATGATGAGCTCGAAAGTACTTCTCTTGCCAATGCTACTCTTACTAAATCCTCTGCATACTCCTTCTTTTCGTTTTCAGTCTCAGGTAAAGGTCTACGTATACTCTTCATAGCATATTTATAGTCGGTGAATGTTATCGAATTCGTTTTATCGTTCATTTTAAAGGTAGCGAGAACATCACCATCTTTCAACTCAGACTGTTGATCGCAAATCACATAAACTGTTAAACATAAAAAAATTAATATACACAAAAGTGTCTTTTTCATTTAAAAACTCCTTTTAATATTAATTAC